>JAUHVS010000121.1 GCA_030424955.1 bacterium
TAGCTGATCAAGAAAATGATTTCGGCGGGTGTCATTGCGAGGGGCCCCGGTCCAGCCGCCCAAAAAGTTCGGCGGAGTATAGGGATGCGGCCTGTGTGTGTCAATCGGACGACAGGCTCGGGTTTCGACGGGGCCACGAGCCGCAGAGGGGGGCGGCTCGGGGTCCGTGTCGGGCGGGGGCTCAGCGCCGCTGAGAATCAGGGGCGCGCCGTCTGCGGGCAGGAAGCCTTGGGCACGTCGACCGGCGCAGGTCAAGGATGACGTGCGGGCGCGGTCGGGGCCCGCGCGGACGCTGGCCGGGCTCAGTGGCGGGTCATCAGCTCCGCGAGCAGCGGCTTGAGCTGCCGCACCGACTTGGAGTGGATCTGGCTGATGCGGGACTCGGTCACCCCGAGGATGTTCCCGATCTCCTTCAGGTTGAGATCCTCGAAGTAGTACAGCGACAGCACCACCCGCTGGCGCTCGCCCAGCTGCTGGATGGCCTCGAGCATGAGATCGCGCTGGTCGACCCCCTCGCTGTGGGTCTCGGGATCCATCGCCTGCGGATCGGCCACGGAGTCGAGGAAGTCGCGCCGGTCGGCGCCCTGGTTCTTGCCCAGATCCTCGTAGCTCACCACCGACACCGCGCGGGACTTCTCGAGATACGCCCGGTACTCCTCGATGCTGAGGTCGAGCTCCTTGGCCACCTCGAGCTCCGTCGGCACGCGGCCCAGCCGACCCGCGAGATCGCGGCTGACGGCGTTGATGTTCGAGCCCTTCTTGCGCACCGAGCGCGGCACCCAGTCGAGGGCGCGCAGCTCGTCCACCATCGCCCCGCGGATGCGGATCTCGGCGTACGACTTGAAGTTGCTGCTCTTCTCGGGATCGTACTTCTCGGCGGCGTCGATCAGCCCGATGACCCCAGCGCTCTTGAGATCATCCATCTCGACGTTCGCGGGCAGCCGCGCGATGAGCTTATAGGCCACCTTGTTGATGAGGTAGGCGTACTGCTCGACTACGCGGTTGCGATCCATGGTGCGTCCAGCGTCCAGCGTCTGGGGTGCAGCCTGGCTCATCTCGTCCCCCTTTTTCTCCGTCAAGATGTGCCGCTTTCGACCCAGGACTAAAGCACCAATCGTGCCAAGTGCCGGGCTGCGATCTGCCTGTGTGTCGCCCCTGGACGCCCCGTGGGGGTCGATAACGACCCCAGGGTCAAACGCTGCAAGGCGCAGCGAGTGTCGACGTCCACTCTAAGGCTGGGAACGGTAGCGGCGACCCGCGGATGAACCGGCCTGGGTCATCAAGGACACAGGGCTGTCAACCACCGCAGGCGGGGCCGAGGAGGAAGCGCGGGGTGAGCATGGGATCCATGGCGCCGAGCGTGACGTCCAAGCGCGCTGCGATCGCGTCGAACCCCTCGGAATCACAGTCATCGTAGCGTCCGTTGCCGTTGGTGTCGGCGTAGACGGTGAGGCGGTAGCGGCCGGGCGCCAGGGGACGCCGGGCGCCCGAGACCGGCTGGTCGACCACCTCGATGGCCGCCAGCAGCAGCACGTCGTCCACGAAGCCCCCCTGCTCTTCGATGTGCAGCCGAACGGGTCCGATTGGTGGCGCAACGTCACCAGACAGGATCACTTCAGCCGTCACGCCCGTATCTGGGACAGCGCATCCGAGGGCCACCAGCGGGATCTCGCCCAGGTCGAACACCAGCCCCGGCTCGATGCGCACCGCCCCCAAAGCAGGGACCTCAGCCGCGGTGGCCGCCGCCCGATCGCCGAAGGGATCGAGGGCGCAGCTGACGAAGGCGCCGTCGCGGTCGGAGTCGAGGTAGGCCACCCCCAGGTAGCTGCCCGCGGGCACGTCCAGGCTCACCGAGAAGGGCCCGGAGCGGGTGCCGTTGTCGGCGCCGTCGAGGCGCTGGTGGTTCTCAGCGAGCTGCACGCTCAGCCGCTCGCCCTGGGGGCTCACCAGGTCGAGCCGCACCGGGCGCCCGCTGCCCACCGCGCCCGGCTCGGTGCCGACGCGCAGGCTGCCCACCACCGCCGCGGTGTCGAGATCGCAGTCCGACAGGGTCAGCTGCAGCGCCCCCGGATCCACCAGCCGCCCGTCGACGATCCGCAGGTCGTCGATGCGCCCCGACACGGCGTCGAGGCCACCCGCGAGCCCGCCGCAGGGCCCGTACTGCTCGTCACCGTCGCGATCGATCCACACCGCCACCCGCCACACGCCCTCGGGCAGGCCGCTCACGGTCACCCGGCGCGGGAGATCGGCCGCCGTGGCCGCCAGCACCACCCGCGTCACCGGGCTGCCCCCCGACGAGGGGATCAGCGCGAGCCACAACGGGCCGTCGAGCAGCCCGTCGGGCTCGGCCGCGCCGCCCGCCAGATCGGGCGCCAGCGCGATCTCCATCGACACCCCGGTCAGGGCCTCGGCGCAGCCTGCCGGCTGGGCGAGCGCGAAGCTGACCTCGGTGCGCCGGCCAGGCGCGATGACCACGGCGCCGCCCCCCTCGGGGTAGCGCGCCAGCCAGCGATCGCCGCCCCCGACCCCGTCCCCGCAGGGGGTGGGCAGGCCGTCGCCATCGGCGTCCTCGTACGCCACCAGCTGGTAACGACCTGGGACCAGGGCCCCAACGCTGAAGGGGGTTGCGCCAGTGATCCCGTTCGGGAACAGCGGCAGCACCAAGGGGGGCCCGAGGGGCGCGCTGGCGCCGTCCTCGGCCTCGACGTCACCAACCGGGAGCAGCCGCAGCAGCACGGGCGCGTCGAGGATCGGGGCGCCCTCGGCGGGGGTGACGACCCCGGTGAGGCCCGTGCCCGGCTCGCCCGGACCGCACAGGCTGCGCTCCATCACCAGCTGGACAGCCGCGCCCTCGACCGCGACGCCCGACCAGACGCCGCTGAGGTTGTCGTAGCTGTCGGCGCGCAGGGCGTCGTCGGGGCTGGCCGGGAAGGGGCAGCCGTCGAGCAGCCCGTCGGCGTCTCGGTCGACGAAGGCCGTGAGCTGCACGGGCCCGGGGGGCGCCGTCACCGACAGGGCCTCGGGCCAGGCGCCCCCCGGCCCCGGGGGCACGTCGATCAGCGTCGCCACCCCCGCCTGCGGCAACACCCGCAGCCGCAGCGGGCCGTTGACGGTCGCCCCACCGAGCTGGTCGATGAGCTGGACCGTCAGGGTCACCGCGCCCGGGCCCGCGTCGACGGGCGGCCCCAGCTCAGGGAGCGGGGCCGAGGCCGGCGGCGCCGGATCGGCACAGGCCGCGGCGGCCAGGCACAGCGCCCACGCCAGCCCCCGCCCGGCGAGGGCGCCCACCGTGAGGCCCCGCTGCGAGGATCCCTTCTGCCGCCCTGGCCGCTGCACACGCACCTCCGGGCGCGCTGCGCCCCGCCGTCGGACGCGCCAGCCTACCAGAGAGGCACGGCAGCGACCAAACACCTGAAATCCATAGGCTTCTCACCATACGGGGGCCCCCCGGATCCAGCGCCGGCCTCCCGCCCGCCGCTCCGCCAGGGTATGGTGCGCGGCGCCGCGCCGACGCGGCCCACCCCTGGGAGCGCCCCATGACTGAGCCCCTCCGCGGCGCCGTCCTCGCCGCCGGCCACGGCACCCGCCTGCAGCCCCTGACGGCGCACCGCCCCAAGCCGCTGGTGCCCCTGGGCGCCGGGCGGCTCATCGACCACCCGCTGGCGGCGCTGCGGGCCGCCGGGGTGGCCCGGGTGGGGGTCAACGCCCACCACCTGGGCGCGCAGGTGGCGCCCGCGCTGGCCGCGGTGCCCGAGGTGGTGGCGGTGGTGCAGGAGGCCGAGCTGCAGGGCACCGGCGGCGGCATCCGGGGCATCGCGCAGGCCTTGGGGGGCACGGGCACGCTGCTGAGCGTCAACGGCGACGCCCTCTTCGACTTCTCGCTGGCCGCCGTGCTCGCCCAGCACCGGGCCCGGGGCGCCGCCGGCACCCTGGCCCTGCGGCGGGTGCCCGCCGGCTCGCCCTTCGCCCGGGTGGGCGTCGATCGCGACGGCCGGATCCACCGCATCGCCGAGGTCGTGGGCCCGGACGCAGCCCGGCAAGACCTGATCCTGGGCGCGTACACGGGCGCGCTGTGCATGGAGGCGGATCTGGTGGCCCGGCTGCCAGCGGGCGGCCCCTGCGATGTGCTGCGCAGCGCCTGGCGGGACGCCCTGGCGGATCGCGCGCCGCTCTTCGGCGCCTGGGTGGAGCCCGCCGACGCCCCGTGGTTCGACGTGGGCACCCCCGACCGCTACCTGGCGGCGCACCAGGCGCTGCTCACCGGCGCGCTGATCCCCCACGGCGCCCCCGACGCGGACGCGCAGGGCCGGCGGATCGCGGCCGACGCCGTGGTGGCCGGCGAGGTGGTCGGGCCCTCGGCGGTGCTGGCGGGCGCCGTCATCGAGGCCGGCGCGCGCGTGGGCCCCGGCTGCTGGATCGGCGCGGGCGCGCGGGTGCGTGCAGGCGTGCGGCTGACGGGCTGCGTGGTGTGGCCTGGGGTCGAGGTCACAGCGCCCGCGGCGGACGCCGTGCTCACCGGCTGAGGGAGGCGCGCGGCGCGGCGGCCGCGCCCAGATCAGGTGGCTTCGGGCCCGTCGTCCTCGTCGATCCGGGCGTCCTCGGCCTGCTGGCGCTGCACCTGCCACAGCCGCACCTCCATGGCCTCCATGAGCGGGCGCGTGGTGCGGCGCAGGGTCGCCTGCACGCCAAAGGCGGCGTGGTTGCGGCAGATGTTGTCGGCCAGCGCGGGCTCCAGCACGTCGACCTTGTTGAACACCTTGATGCGCGGCGTATCGAGCAGCTCCATCTCGGTGAGGATGCGCTCGACGCTGTCGATCTGCTGGGCCATGCGCGGATCTCCCACGTCCACCACGTGCAGCAACAGATCGGCCTCGCGCAGCTCCTCGAGGGTGGCCTTGAAGGCCACGATCAGGTCCTCGGGCAGGTCGCGGATGAAGCCCACGGTGTCGATGAGCACCAGCTCGCGGTCCTCGGGGAAGCGCATGCGCCGGGTGGTCGTGTGCAGGGTGGCGAAGAGCTTGTCCTCGGTGAGCACGTCGCTCTGGGTGAGCGCGTTGAACAGCGTGGACTTACCCGCATTGGTGTAGCCCACCAGGGCCACCACCGGCACGTCGCGGCCCCGGCGGCGGTTGCGCCGGTTCTCGCGCTGCACCTCGGCGTGCTTGAGCTGCTTCTCGAGGAAGTTGATGCGATCGCGGGCCCGCCGGCGGTCGATCTCGAGCTTGCTCTCGCCCGGCCCCCGGCCGCCGATGCCGCCCATCAGGCGGCTCAGCGCCGTACCGCGACCGCTCAGCATGGGCAGCCGGTACTTGTGCTGCGCCAGCTCCACCGCCAGCTTGCCTTCGCTGGTGTGGGCCCGCCGCGAGAAGATGTCGAGGATGAGCTGGCTGCGGTCAATGACCTTGACGTCGGTCACCTCGCCGATGGCCCGCACCTGGTTCGGGCTCAGGTTCTGGTCGAAGATCACCAGCTCGCAGTCGAGCTGCATGGTCATCAGCAGCAGCTCTTCGAGCTTGCCCCGCCCCATCACGAACTTGGGGTCGAACTTCTTCCGGTTCTGGATCAGCGCGTCGACGATGACCACGTCCGCCGTGCGCGCCAGCTCCGCGAGCTCCCGCAGGCTGACGCGCGGATCCATCTCGTCGTCCACGTTGACGTGCACGGCGATGGCCCGGGTCTGGCCCTCGGTCTCCAGCGCCCCGACGGTGTTGCGGCTGAACTCCGCCTCGAGCCCGTCGATGAACTCGCTGAAGTTGAAGCCCTCGTCGTGCACCGAGCCGACAGTCTGCTCGGCGTAGGGGTGCTCGCTGCCGGGGGGCAGCAGGTGCGTGTGGTACAGCGTCGCCGGCCGCCCGTCGCGGCCCACCCCCACCGCGGCGATCAGATCGAGGCGCAGCCGCGACAGGTCGGTGAGATCGTCGGTGGTCAGCGGCTCATCGCGCAGGTGGGTGTGCACCAGCCGGATGCCGCGGAAGCGCCCCTCGCCGGCCCGTGAGCGGCCCAGATCGGGGATGAACAGGTGATCGGCGTCGCCCACGATGACGTGCATCACCCGCCCGCGGCGATCCAGGGTGACGCCCACCTGGCGCCCCATCTCCTGGCTCAGCTCGGTGAGGGTCTGGGCCAACGGCGCCGACACGATGAGCTCGCGGGGCACCTTGCGGGAGTACAAGCGGCTGAGCCGCTGACGCTGACCGGGCTTGAGCCCGTTCAGGTTGCCATGAACCTTCAGGGGGTCTCTCCTGCGCCGGGTCGCGTGCGCCCGGCTGTAACAATCAACAGCCGCCGACTATACTCCCGCGACCGCCGCCCTGGGAAACGCCACGCATGACCGCCCCTCGCCTGCGCCTCGGCCTGCTGCTCGCCGCCTCGGCCGCCCTGGTGGCGCACGCCCTGGTGTTCGACTTCGTCAACGACGACGCGTTCATCTCGTTTCGCTACGCCGACACCCTGGTGCGGCACGGCGAGCTGGCCTTCAACCCGGGCGAGCGGGTGGAGGGCTACACCAACTTCCTGTGGACCCTGCTCATCGCCGGCGTGCTGGCGCTGAAGGGCGAGCCGGTGTTCTGGAGCAAGGTGCTGAGCATCGGCCTGGGGCTGGGCAGCCTGTGGGCCATCGCGCGCTTCAGCGCCGACTGCGAGCGAGCCGACGACCGCGATCCCCGCAGCCCGTGGGACGCCCTGGGCCCCTGGCTGCTGGCCGCCGCGCCCGCCTACGCCTGCTGGAGCACCGGCGGCCTCGAGACCCAACTGTTCACCTTCACCACCACCCTGGGCTGGACCGACTACCTGCGGGAGCGGGACCGCGGCGCGCAGGGCTGGCCGCGATCGGGCGTGTGGTTCGCGCTCAGCGCCATGAGCCGGCCCGAGGGCATGCTGTTCTTCGGGCTGACCGGCCTGCACCGGCTGATCGAGCTGCTCTTCGTGGAGCGCACCCTCAAGCCCAGCCGGCAGGACTGGATCTGGGGGCTCGGCTTCGCCCTGGTCTTCGGCCCCTACTACGCGTGGCGCTTCGCCTACTACGGCTACCCCTTCCCCAACACCTACTACGTCAAGACGGGCGCCAAGGACTTCTGGGCCCCCGGCGCGCGCTACCTGTGGTCGTGGATCAAGGACCACGGGCTGTTCGTGCTGGTGCCGCTGGCGATCATCGTGCGCCGGCGCCTGCCGGGGGCCCGCCGCGCGCGGCTGTGGACCCTGCTGGGGCTCTACACCGTGGCCCTCACGCTGCACGTCACCCGCGTGGGCGGCGACTTCATGGGCCTGCACCGGTTCTTCGTACCGATCATGCCGGCGCTCGCGCTGCTCATCGCGCAGGCCCTGCGGAGCGTCGCCGACGCCCTGCGCGCCAGGGGCGCCGGGCCGGCCCGCCTGGGCCTGGCTGTGGCGCTGGTGGCCATCGTCGGCGCGGGCTGGCAGATCCGCCGCGTCGACACCCAGGCGATGACCATCGGCAGCGACCGCGGCGTCGACCGCATCGGCTGGCTCAAGCAGTTCGCAGAGCAGTGCGCCGCCATCGGCCGGTGGGTCGCCGAGCACACCCCCGAGGACACCCGGCTGGCCACCACCGCGGCGGGCACCATCCCCTTCTACGCGCGGCGCTACACCTACGACATCCTGCTGCTGAACGTGGACACCGAGGTGGTCAAGGCGACGCCCGCCCACGGCAACCGCCCCGGGCACACCAAGTCGGCCAGCATGGCCCAGGTGCTCGCCCAGGACATCGACTACCTGATCTACCACCCCACCATCAGCGCCCAGCGCCCCGGCCCCCGCCGCGGCCCCCGAGGCTACCAGTGGTTCACGGTGCAGGTGCCCGGCATGGATCCCCCCTGGTGGGGCGTGCTGCGGCGGCCGTAGGGGGGCTGGCTCAGGCCAGCCTGCCGATGAGAAAGCCGGCCAGTTGGTTGAAGAACCTCAGCGCGTCGGTGGCCGGACTCAGGCTGCGCCACTCACCCGTGACACCACCCGTGTTTGGCGGTGACAGCATGAGCGCCGCGCCCGTGTAGACCTGTTCAGCCATCATCTTCTCGCAGAGCAGCCGATACCGCTGCGCGTAGGAGGTGTTGTCGAACTCATCCCGAATTGGAAAGTGAGGCGAGGTGGACTTGCGGACCTCTGCTGAGGCGGCTGAGTCCTCGAGCAACATGAGGTAGCCCAGAAACGGTGGCCGAGGATCGCCGCCGGCGTGACCCACGAATCCGCCCTCACGCACGGCGGTTCGCATGTCCAACCCCATGCCCAACGCTTCCTCTGTGCGGTTGTTGAAGTTGTTGCCCAGTGACCCCACCTGGGACTTGAACTCCAACGCAGCCAGCAACTGCCCCTCATGAACCACGACCACGTCCCAGTTCTTTGTGGGCCTGAAGTAACCGGGCAGTGTGAGCTTGCTTCGGCCCTGTACGTGAACGGCACGTCGTGGAAGCCCGCAGTGCGCTGTGAGTACCTCGATGGCCCCAAGGAACCCGTCGAGGTTCTTCCCACCTATGACGCTGCCGCGTGCCCCTTCCTGTCCCGGCCCGCCGACCCCGCGCGACTGCCAGAAGACCCGCACAGCGGTTCGAATCAACATCTCGAAGTTCTCGGGAAGCAGCTGCCTCACGCTGCCCTCCTTTCGACCTGCTCAGAATACGTCGGACCCTACACCCGCGAGCGTGCCGCAAAGGCCACCAGCGTCGTCGCGTCTGCCTCGCTTAGCCCATACGCGCGGCAGACCACACCGTCGATGGCCGCCTGATCGCTGGACGCTGAGACAGCCTCCAACGAGGCGACCATCTCGACGCCGAGCGTGCTCAACTTCGGCACTCGGATTCGTCTCAAATACTGCGCCTGGAAGCGCAAGAACCCGCCCGCCATTCGCACGCAGTACGCCGAAACGAACGCGAGCGCGATTGAGGATCGGAGGATCGCCTGGAGCGCGCGAAGAGACCACGTCTCGGAGGTCACCACGTACAGGTTGTGGTGCGGATAGCTCATCCCTGGATCGAAAGTGACCGTTGCCGCGCCCTTGATGTCGGGGATCAACAGCTTGGGCATCCCAACTAGGCTTGGCGTAATGCGATCGATGGTCCGATACCAGGCATCTGGAGACCGCTTGGCCACATGGCGACGCTTCAGCGCCTCTGCGTTGTCTGCCACGAACCGGTCGAATGCCGGGAACCGACCCAACGGCACCAGCCCCGAATCGGTCCAAGGATTGACCACGCCTCGCCCCGACAACGTCAGCTCCGGCCCCGTCAAGTCGGCGGCCATCGCCAACGGCAGCTTCCGCTCGGTCTCTACTGGCAGGCTGTCGAGGGCCCCGATGAAGACGCGATCAGCGCCCGTCGCGACGCCAATCCCGACCTTTGCTCCCGCCGCTTCCAGACTGGGCAACCGTTGCTCGATAGCTCGAAGGCACGGCACCACCTCGGGCTCCTCGAGCAACCAAGGGTCACGCCTGTGTGTGACGCCCTCGATACAGCTGACCGCGACCGAGCCTGACGTACTCGGCTCCCCGCCGACCACGCCCTCCACTACGTTGACCAGCTCGCCGAGGGGATGCCCACTCAGTGACGCAACGGCGGTTGGGCCAGGGCGCTGCCGTCGGATGACCGTGATGGCCGGATAGGCGTCCACCGTCTCGCCGAACGCATCAACGCCCTCCAAGTTCAGGTAGGCGGCCAAATGAAAGTCAGCTGCAATCAACGCGCGCAGAGGGCCACCGTAGCGATTCTTCACCCAGCGGTTTGCGCAGATGAAGGCGAGGGCCCCACCGGGCACGAGCAGGTCGAGAGAGCGCTCGAAGAAGGGAACGTAGAGATCGGCACGATCGAAGATGGTCTGGAAACGCCGACGATACTCAGAAAGCAGCGCGGCCTGAATCCGCTCCTGCCGCACGTAGGGCGGGTTGCCGACCACCCAGTCGAAGCCGCCAAGGGCTGGTGCCAGCAAGAAATCATCTTGGACCAACCAGCCAAGGCAGAGGGCATCGGCGTCCTCTTCCGAGAAGCCAGCAGCTGTCAGCACATCGTGTGCGCGCCGCTGCGCGATCTTGAGGCTTGCCCCATGGACCTCAACGGCGCACACCGACTCATGAAGCAGCCGAGCGTCGTGTTCGACACGATACCCGGCCGCCAAGAACGCCTCGATCAAGCGTTCAAGGATCGGAACCAGGAAGTCGCCTTCGCCACACGATGGCTCGAGCACCCGCCGCCTGTGCAACGGCTGGTCTGGCGTGTAGCCGATCAAGTCCAGCATCCCGTCAACGACAGCACGCCGTGTGAAGACCGCCCCGCGGTCACCCTCTACGCTCTCGACAGCCAGCCGATCCACAGCCGCCTGTACGTCGGCAGGACGCTCGAAACCAAGCGGCAGAGACAGGGTCAAGTGGCACTCGCGACAAATGGGGTGGCCGCCGCACGATAGCTGGGCCGCGCGGTCCCCGCCACAGGCGCCGGCGAGCGCTCGGGCTGGCCCGCCGTTGCAACCCTGGCGCCGGCCCGCTGTCGAAGCGCGCACGGGGCGGCACCGCGCGGGGCGCGCGGGGCGGCGTCGGCCTGCTAACATGCCGCCGGGTGCGCCGCGGCGGTCCGCGGCCTTGGGGTGTGCATGTCGATCTTGGTGGCCATTCTCGGCTTCAACCTGCTCGTGATCGTGCACGAGCTGGGGCACTTCCTGCTCGCGCGCTGGTCGGGCATGAAGGTGGTGAAGTTCAGCATCGGCTTCGGGCCCGCTGTGGTGCGGGCCGAGGGCAAGGACGGCACCATCTACCAGTTCGGGGCCCTGCCCGTGGGCGGGTACGTGCAGATCGAGGGCATGTCGGCCAGCGATCGCCGCGAGCCCGGCAGCTACCTCGAGAAGTCGTGGCTGTCGCGGGTGCTCGTCGTGGCCGCGGGCCCAGTGTTCAACCTGGCCTTCGCCGCCCTGCTGTACGCCGTGCTCTTCGCCAGCACGTCGGCCATCTACTACGAGAGCAAGCCCCAGGGCACGCCCACGATCCGGGCGGTGGCCGAGCCTGCGCTGTCCGCCGGGCTGCGGCCCAACGACACCATCGTGGCCATCGGCGGCCGGCCGGTGACCCGCATGCGCGACATCCTCAAGGCCGTCGGCGCCAGCGAGGGCCGGGCGGTGGTCATCGACGTCGTCCGCTCACCCGACGGCAGCCCGCCCCCACGCCAGCGGCAGCCCATCGAGGGCGAGGACGTGCCCGAGGGCCTCGTGATGGCCTGGCCCGCCCCCCCCAAGGACTGGCCCCGCGCCCGGGTCACGGTCACGCCCACCCGGTCCAAGAAGGGCTGGCGCCTCGGGGTGTCCCTCGAGCTGGCCCGCTTCGGCGTCGACGGCGTGGGCCACACCGCCGCCTTTGCCGTGCGCGAGGTCGGCGCGCTCACGGTCCGCATGTTCCACGGGCTCGGCCGGGTGCTGAAGGGCACCGAGTCCGTCCAGCTGGGCGGCCCCGTCAAGATCACCGAGATGGGCGCCGACACCTTCGACCGCGGCACGCCCTGGTTCTTCCAGTTCCTCGCGTTCCTCAGCATCAACCTGGCGTTCTTGAACCTGCTGCCTCTGCCCGCCCTCGACGGCGGCCGGCTCATGTTCCTGGCCGTCGAGGCCGTGGCCCGCAAGCCGGTCAACCGCCGCACCGAGGCCATCGTGCACGGCGTCGGCATGCTCGTGCTCTTCGGCCTGATCCTGGTGGTCACGGTG
>JAUHVS010000122.1:0-10000 GCA_030424955.1 bacterium
GGGCCACGATGCCGTCGCCCTTCGAGCGGATCACCACCTGGCGCAGCGTCTTGGTCTCGCTGTCCTTGCACACCACGGGGCCCTGCAGCGCCCGCAGGGTGGGCGTGCGGCCGACCGCCGGCGCCCCGCCGACACCGATGACCGCCCCATCGCCCGTGTTGACGGTGGCGCCGGGGGTCTTCACCCGCGTGCCCTTGTCCGACGTGCGCACCTTGGCGCCCGGGGTTGTCACCCGCGTGCCCTTGTCCGACGTGCGCACCTTGGCGCCCGGGGTCTTCACCCGCGTGCCCTTGCCCGACGTGCGCACCTTGGCGCCCGGGGTCCGCACCCGCGTGCCCTCGCCGTCCACCCGCACCTTGGCGCCGGGCGTGTTGATCTTCACGTTGCCGGCCTCATCCACCTGGACGCCCTGGGCGTACGCGGTGGCGCCGAAGGTCATCAGCGCGCCGAGCAGGCCGGTCAGCACATGTCGTGTCATCGATCTTCCCTCCTGTGGTCGTGCGGCCTCAGGGCCGCGCCGGCCCTATACATTTGGGCCGCCGTATCATTCAATCTCAGGCGCGCTCCCTCATCGGCCTGGTCGACTGAAGACCTGAGCCGTCGGCGCGATCGCGCGCCCCCCGCCCCTCTGGTTTGCCCCTGCCGCCCCGAGTGGGGAAGATGCGCCGGCCAACACCTCCGGGGGAGACGAGCATGAACCGACGCACTCGATGGCTGCGCCCGATCGCCGGCAGCGCCCTGGCGCTGAGCCTGGGCCTGGGCCTCGCGGCCTGTGACGATGACGACACCGCGACCGCCACCGCCGACATGGGCGGGGCGGGCGGCGCTGGGGCCGCGGGCGGCGCGGGCGGCGCCGGGGGCGCGGGTGGCATGGGCGGGGCCGGCGGCGGCGTCGCCTTCGACCAGACCATCCCGGGCATGGAGGGGCCCGCCACGGTGCGCTTCGACGCCTACGGCGTGCTGCACGCGCAGTGTCAGACCAACGCCGACTGCTTCCGCGTCGAGGGCTACTACCACGCCGCCCACCGCTTCTCGCAGATGGACATCCGCCGGCGGGTGGTGCGCGGCGAGCTGTCGGCGATCGTGGGCAACATCGTGCTCGACGTCGACACCCGCAACCGCACCTGGTTCGCCGATCCCACCACCGGTGAGGAGCTGGCGGTGCAGATGTGGGCGAACGCCAGCCCCGAGGCCAAGGCGGCCGTCGAGGCCTACACCCAGGGCGTCAACGCCTGGCTGGCGCAGATGCGCGCGGGCGAGGTGGAGCTCACCGACGAGTACACCTTCGACCTGATCGACAAGTCGGCGATCCGCGACTGGGAGCCCCTGGACAGCGCGGCGGCGATCCTGGCCCTGCTCGACCAGCTCACCAACCGCACGGGCACCGAGATCGGCGCCGGCGAGCTGTACGCCACCCTGCCCGCGGGCCTGGCCGGCGATCTGTTCAGCCAGCGCCCCGGCAGCCCCAGCGCCATCCTGCCCGCCGCCGGCGTCGAGAAGCGCGGCCCCCAGGTGGATCTGGCCGCCATCGAGCGGCTGCAGGCCCGCCTCGACCCCTTCCGCCACGCGCTCGCCCAGGCCGCCGTGGGCCGCCCGATGACCCTGCCCGACGAGTCCGGGCGCGGCAGCAACAACTGGATCGTGGGCAGCGACCGCTCGGTCACCGGCAACGCCCTGCTCAGCAACGACCCGCACCTGGGGCTGAGCAACCCGGCCGTGTGGTACGTGGTGCACCTCGACAGCGCCACCGCCGGCAGCGGCGATCTGGACGTCGCCGGCGTGTCCTTCGCGGGCCTGCCCAGCATCATCATCGGCCAGAACAAGCACCTGGCCTGGGGCGTGACCACCACCTTCTTCGACGCGGCCGACGTGTACCTCGAGACCCTGACGCCCGACGGCGACGGGGTCATGTTCGACGGCGCCGAGGTGCCCTTCGTGACCACCGACGTGACCCTGGGCGTGTCCCTGGGCGACGACGTGGTCATCCAGCCGCTCTACGTGCCCCACCACGGCCCGGTGCTGGCCATCGACCGCGAGGGCGGCGTGGCGATCACCGGCAAGTGGGCCGGCCACTCGGCCGACACCGACCTGGACTTCCTGGTCAACATGCCCAAGGCCACCAGCGTGCCCGAGGCCCGCGAGGCCCTGAAGTCGCTGACCACCACCGGCCAGAACTTCGTGGTGGCCGACACCACCGGCAGCATCGGCTGGTTCCCCTACAGCCGCATGCCCAACCGCCCGTGGATGTCCCCCGAGCTCGCGCCCTGGCTGCCCCTGCCGGGCGACGGCAGCGCCGAGTGGGACGGCTTCATGGACTACGCCGATCTGCCCCAGGCGGTGGATCCGCCGGCGGGCGCCCTGGCCACCGCCAACAACGACATGACCGGCGCCCTGTGGGACGGCGATCCCACCAACGACGACCAGATGGCCATCCAGGGCTACGTGGCCTTCGGCAAGCGCCACGAGCGCATCGCCGAGCTGCTCGACGAGATCGGCGACCAGCACACCCGCGACACCATGGAGCGCATCGTGGGCGACGTGCGCAGCAACCTGGGCGCCGAGGTGGTGCCCGCCGCCCTGGCGCTGCTGGGCGACGCCGACGTGCTCGAGGACGCCAGCACCGCCCGGGACATCCTCGCGAGCTGGGACTTCGAGTGCCCCACCGGCTTCGACGGCGTCGACCCCGACACCGCCACCCCCTCGGTCGATCCCGCGACCCTGGCGTCCGCCCGCGGCTGCGCGGTGTTCCACGCCTTCTGGTTCGCCCTGCGCGCCGAGACCTTCGGCGATGAGCTCGCCGCCGCCGGCGAGCCCGGCAACGTAGGCTTCCCCGCCGCCATGCTGCACCAGCTCGTGCGGCCCGAGACCCTGAGCGCCGACTACTTCGACGACGTGCGCACCGCGGAGGTGCAGGAGACCGGCGCCGACATCATCGGGCGCACCCTGCAGGTGGCCGCGACGAACCTGAAGACCTGGCTGGGCGACGACCCCGACCAGTGGCTGTGGGGCCGCCTGCACACCGTCACCCTGCGCGCCGATCTGTTCAGCGCCGCGGGCCTGACCCAGTTCGACAACGGGCCGTTCATGAACGACGGCGGGCTGTACACCGTGGACGTGGCCAACCCCAGCTACGACCCCGCGCGCGGCCGCTTCGACCACGGCAGCGGCGCCAGCATGCGCTACACCTGCGAGGTCAAGCCGACGGGCCCCGACTGCACCCTGCAGATCCCCGGCGGCCAGCAGCACTACCGCGACGCCAGCCACTACGACGACCTGCTGCGCAAGTGGCTGGTGAACGAGGCGGTGCCGCTCACCACCGACTGGGCCGCCATCGAGGCGGGCGCCGAGGCCACGGTGACCGTGGGCCCGGCCACCGCCGAGTGATCCCCGCGCCCCCCCGCGCGATCCCAGGGCGCCCCGTGGCCCCGGAGAGGGCCGCGCGGTGATCGATCCCCTGGCCGCCGCCCTGCTCGTGGGCGGCGGCGCCATCGCCGGGTTCGTCAACGCCTTCGCGGGCGGCGGCTCGGCCCTCACCATCCCGCTGCTGATGTTCGCCGGCCTCGACGCCCACCTGGCCAACGGCACCAACCGCCTGGCGGTGCTGGTGCAGGCGGGGGTGTCGGGCCACGCCTTCCACCAGCGCGAGGTGCGCCCCTGGGCGCTGAGCGCGCGGGCGGCGGTGCCGGCGGTGGTCGGCGCGGGCCTGGGCGCGGTGGTGGCCACCCGCCTGTCGGCGCCCACCCTCAACGCGGCCTTCGGGGTGGTGTTCCTCACCCTGGCGGCGGCGATGGCGGCGCGGCCGAGCTGGCTGCTGCCCGGCGACAGCGGCCCCGTGGGCCGGCCCGGCGTGGGCGCCCTGCTCGCCCTGTTCGGGGTGGGCCTCTACGGCGGGCTGTTCCAGGCGGGGGTCGGCATCCCGCTGCTGCTCGTGGCCGTGCGCGGGCTGGGCCTCGACCTGGTGCACGGCAACGCGCTGAAGGTGGCCGTGGTGGGCACCTACACCGCGCTGGTGGTGGTCATCTTCGGGGGCGTCGGCCACATCGACTGGCTGGCGGGCGCGCTGGTGGCCGTGGGCGGCCTGCTGGGCAGCCGGCTGGGGGTGCGCTTCGCCGTCGAGAAGGGCGCTGCGGCCATCCGCTGGGGGGTCGTGGTGGCCCTCACCGTCGCCGGCCTCCGCATGCTGCGCTGAGCGGATCCGCCCGGCGGGCGCGGCCCCGTCGCTGCGGTTTGATTCGGTGCTGGCCGGGGGCTATCGTGGCGGCTCGCCAGGTCGATTTGCTCACCCCGCGCGCGCACGCACGTCCTCATCAACAGGTGGCTCCCGTGGACTGGATTCGCGAACGCGAGGGTGGGGCATCCCAGGCGGCCGACGGCGCGCCGGGCGCCGAGCTCGCCGCCCCCTCCCCGGCGGCGGCCGAGGGCCAGGCCCGCGAGCTCCAGGGCGCCGGCCACGCCGGCCAGCTGACCCGACCGGATCAGGCGACCGCCCACCACGCCGCCCCCGAGATCGCCGGCGCCGGCGGCCACGGCAGCGCGGCCCAGGGACAGAGCCAGGAGATCAGCGGGGCCCAGGCCACCGAGGCCGGCGCGGCCGCGGCCGGCGCCACCGAGGCCGGCGCCACCGAGCTGGGTGAGGGCGGGCAGGCCACCGCCGATCCCAGCGGCTCCGCGGACGCCAGCGAGGCCCTGAGCGGCGCAGGCGCCGGCGCCGGTGGAGACGCCGCCGCCCCGCCCGCCCCCGTGGCGCCGCCGCCGGGCGCCCCCATGGCCGCAGGGCCCGCCGCCGCCCCCGCCGCCAAACAAGGGGCTGCCCCGGCCGCCGCTGCCCCCGCGAAGGCCCCGGCCGCCCCCGCCGGCGGCGCCCAGGCCCCCGCCGCCCAGGTCACCCCGGCGCCCGCCCCCAAGGCCAAGGCCCCCGGCCTGCCCGGCCCCGTCAGCGGCGGCCCCCAGGCCGTGCGCGACGCCGCCGCCCAGGTGCACGCCGCCGCCACCGGCGAGCGCGCCCGCATCGAGGCCGCCCGCGACCAGCAGATCGCCGCCGTGCAGGCCGCCGGCGCCCAGCAGAAGGCCGCCATCGCCGCCAGCCTCAGCCAGCTGCGGGCCGACATCACCGGCTCCATGGCCGGCCTGCGCGCCGAGGTGCAGGGCCACGGCGAGGCCACCAAGGCCGACATCGACGCCGCCCGCGAGCAGGAGCGGGCCCGCATCCGCGAGGCCACCGACGCCGAGGTCGCGCGCATCATCGACGGCGCCGGCGAGCGCCGCGCCAACCTGCTCATCGCCGGCGACGAGAAGGCTGGCGCCGCCCTGGAGCACGGCGCCGCCGAGGCCACCCGCGTGGAAGAGGGCGCCGCCCTGCGCGCCGAGGAGGCCCACGCCATCGGCGAGGCCAAGGCCCGCCAGTTCGCCGACGCCGACGAGGCCAGCGCCATCGCCGAGATGGCCCACAGCTTCGCCGCCGAGGCCGCCCGCGGCTTCACCGAGCAGGGCGCCACCGTCGCCACCCAGATCCGCAGCGACGCGCAGGCCCTGGCCGACGCGCTGGTGGCCGACGCCGCCACCGCCGCCGACGCCTTCGTGGTGGACGAGGCCGCCGTGGCCGACATCCGCCAGGCGGGCGCCGACGCCGAGGCCCAGCTCGACGGCCAGGGCGCCAACGTCGCCGCCGAGGTGGACGCCACCGTCGCCCAGGCCCTCACCGAGATCGACGCCAACGAGCAGGCCGTGCTGGCCCAGGTGGACGCCCTGGACGGCGACTACGCGGGCGCCATCGACGCCGCCGTCGAGGCGGCGAGCGTGGCCATCACGGACGGCGCCACCGACGCGCTGACCGCCCTCGACGAGGCCATGGCCCAGGTCAACGAGGCCGCGGCCAGCGCCGATCCCGACGCCGGAGACGGCGCCGCCCAGGCGATCCTGGCCTACGCCGCGCAGCTCACCCAGGCGGGCGCCGAGGCCGTCGGCGGGCTGGCCGAGCTGGGCACCGCGGCCGTGGAGCGCTTCACCGAGACGGGCACCGAGGCCGCCGACACCATCCGCGGGCGGCTGGCCGAGGTCGAGGCCACCAACGCCGAGCTGTCGCAGGGCGTGCGCGAGAACCTCGACCAGGCCGCGGGCGAGCAGCGCGCCAGCATGACCCAGATGGCCGACGCGTCCATCGCCCAGCTCACCGGCAGCGCCGACGAGGTGGTGGGCCAGTACGACCAGCTGCAGGCCGAGCACCTGGGCACCCTCGACGGCAAGCTCAACGACGGCAAGGCCGAGATCAGCCACAAGGTGGACGGCGCCCTGAGCGCCATGGACGGCCGCCTGGGCGAGCTGGGCGCGCAGATCACGAGCAAGGGCGACGAGATCGAGAACGCCACCTGGTGGGACTCGCTCGTCAACGCGCTGGGGGCCTTCTTCAAGGGCTTCTTCAGCCAGCTCTGGGGCTTCATCAAGGGCCTGCTGATCGTGCTCGCGGTCATCGCCATCGTGCTGGTGGTGGCGATCATCATCGGCGCCATCCTGGCGGCGGTGGCCCCGGCCCTGCTGGCGGCCATCGTGGGGGCCATCGCGGCCTACGGCATGGCCGTGCTGACGGTGGTGGGCTACATCGGGCTCGCGGTAGGCATCGTGGTGGCGCTCAAGGCCATCTACGACACCATCCAGATCTGGCAGGACCCCAACGCCACCTGGGCCGAGAAGTGGGAGGCCACGGGCCGCACCGTGTTCGACATCATCGACGCGATCGGCATCGAGAAGTTCCTCAAGCCCTTCAAGTTCCTGCTGACCGGGGCGAAGGTCGCCGACGACATGGCTGACGCCGCCCACCTGGCGGACGCGGCCCACCTGGCGGACGCGGCCCACCTGAGCGACGCGGCCCACCTGAGCGACGCCGCGCACCTGAGCGACGCGGCCCACCTCAACGACGCCGCGCACCTCAACGACGCGGCCCACCTCAAGGACGCCCGGCACCTGGGCGACGCCAGCCACCTGGACGACGCGGTGAAGGTCGAGAAGGCCGCCGCCCACGCCGAGGTGCCGAGCAGCCGCTGGTGGGATGAGCACCTCACGCCCGAGGAGATGTTCGACATCTACCGGCGCGAGACCAAGAACCCCCGCCTCGACGTGGACGCCGTGCGCGGCAAGATGGGCGACGGCCTGCGCTTCGACCCCAACAAGAAGCGCTGGGTCAACGCGGGCAGCCGGCTCGACGAGATCTCGGCGGCCAAGGCGGCCACCCCCGGCCCCTCGGGGCGGCGCTGGGACGACCCCGATCTGTCGCTGAAGGACTTCATCGACGACTACCGGGCGACCCACCCGAAGGGCTCGCTCGATGACGCCGCCCTCGAGGCCGCCTACGGCCAGGGCAAGCGGCTCAACCCCGAGACGGGGCGGCTCAAGAAGCCCCAGTGGCTCAACGACGAGATCCGCGGCTGGTACACGCAGGAGACCGGGCGCATCGAGGGCCTGGACCGCCAGTGGATCGAGCAGGGGCTGAGCCTGGAGGCGCGGGCCCAGAAGGCCTACGAGGTGCGCCACAGCGCGCGCATCAAGGCCCGCCAGCTGATGCAGAACAAGTTCGAGGTCGAGAACCTGCGCGCCCGCGACATGAAGAAGTACGGCAACCCCGACGGGCCGACCTTCGAGCAGCTCGTGCAGAAGGCCATGGGCAAGGGCCAGACCCGCGAGGCCGCCTACGCCGAGATCGTGGGCAGCTCGCAGCGCACCAGCGCGGAGTACAACGCGAAGTTCGGCGTCAACGGCGCCAAGAGCTCGCCGGCCGGCGGCGCCCAGGGCCCGGCGGTGCAGGGCCCCGCCGCGCCCGCGACCCATGGCACCGGCACCGCGCCGAACACATCGGGGCCCGGCCACGGCGCCGGCCATGGGGACGGCCACCACGGCCACAGCCCGGCCGAGACGGCGTGGCACGCCATCGAGACCCCCGTGAAGCTGACCCACGCGAGCCATGTGCTGGGCGGCCACCACGGGGATGAGGCGCACGGCGACGCCGAGCACGGCGACGCCGGCCACGGCGACGCCGAGCACGGTGACGCGGGCCACGGTGAGGCCGAGCACGACGAGGACGAGAAGAAGACCACCCACGGCGGCCACTGACAGGGGATCACCGCCCCGTGCACACCCGCCGTGGCGCCTCCCCCGGACCCGAGAGACACGCGATGAGCACCCCGCCCTTCGACGAGGACAACCACCCCTTCGACACGAAGGTGCGCTGGACCAAGACCGACGACGCGGAGTTCCCCTACACCGCCCAGGTCGACGGCCACACCTGGACCATCCGGGTCAACGACTGGCCCGACGATCCCACGGTGTTCTCGCTGTTGGTGGATGACGCGGAGTACCTGCACTTCGACGGCTGGTCGAGCCGCTGGAACAAGCCCCGCTGAGCCGCCGGCCGGCCCCCTCCCCGCTCAGTCCAGCTTGCGCCGCAGCCAGGCCCAGCCCAGGGCCAGGGCGGTGGTGGGCGGCAGCTCGATCTCGGCGTGCACCGCCTGCCCCGGGTGGAGGGCCAGCCCCGGGTTCGCCAGCATGCCCCGCACCTGCCAGCGCCCATCGGACATGAGCGCCTTCGCCACCAGCCGCGCCTGGTAGGGCCGGCCGCCGGGCAGCCCGCTGGGGTACACCGTCAGCTCCTGGCGATCCCCCAGGCCCTCCTTGGCCTGGGCGTCCAGCTCGAAGATCACCCGCAGCGGCGCCAGGTTGAGCACCATGTACAGCGGCGCGCCGGCGGCGACGGTGCCGCCGATGGGCCGGTCGGCCTGGCCGGGCACGGGCGCAAGCTGCCCCGCCTCGTGGGCCGTCACCGTCACCTGCAGGGTCGCCTGCAGCGCCTCCTTGCGGGCCACCAGGCTGGCGATGCGGGCGAGCACCGCCTCGGAGGGGCCCTGCTGCAAGACCTGCTGGCGGGCCCGCTGGGCGTCGATGGCGCGGCGCAGGCTCGCGACCTGCTGGGTGGCCTTGGCCTCGCGCGTGCGCGCCGCCTCCAGCGCGTCCAGGCCCAGCTCGCGGCGGTTGAAGGCGGTGAGCACCGCCCGGCGGCGCTGCCGGGCGTCATCCTGCGCGCGCTCCGCGGCCTCCAGCGCCTGCAGCGTGCCGGGGGCCACGGTGCCGGGGCGCACCACCCGGCTGCCCTCCACCTCGCGCTCGAGCGCGTCGATGGCGGCGGTCAGCCGATCCACCTCGGCCTGCGCGTCCAGATCCACCAGGCGGGCCACGACGGTGCCCGGCTTCACGGCCTCGCCCACGGTGCCGCTCAGCGCCGTCAGCCGGCCCCGCACCGGGGACACCAGCGGCGCCTGGTCGCTCGCCGCCAGCCGCCCCCGGACGTGCAGCGTGCGCGGCACCTCGTAGAGCGCCGCGCCGCCGAGCACGGCGGTGAGCAGCACGCCCAGCAGCAGCGCCCGCCGGGTGGTGCGCAGGCCGCCGCCGCCCTGGCGGTCCCGCCAGCGGCTCTCGGGGGAGCCCAGGGGCGCGGTCTGCGGGCGGATCTCGGCGGTGGGCCCGGGCACCAGGCCCTCGGGGGGCCGCGTGGGCGACAGGAAGTGCCCGGCGTCGCCCACGGTCTCTTCGTCCAGCTCGTCGGCCCCCGCCAGGGTCTCGCCGGCGCCGGGCAGCTGCGACGGATCCAGCTGCAGCACGGGATCGGCGCTGCGGGCGCTGTCGGTGCGCTCCTTGATCAGCAGCGTGCCGTCGCCCAGCACCTGGGCCTCGGCCAGCTCGTCGGGCTCGGCCACCCGCAGGATGATCTCGTGGTCGCCCACCCGCAGGCGGTCACCCGCGCGGGCCGGCACGATGCCGCTGATGAGCCGGCCGTTGAGGAAGGTGGGGCGCTGGCGCTGCAGGGTCACCACGAAGAGCAGCTCGGCCCCGAAGGCGTCGATGCGCACGTGCTGGGCGGCCACCTCGGCGCCCTGCAGGTTGATGGCGCAGTTCAGCCGGCCGATCTGGGTCGACGCCCGGGTGGTGGCCAGCGTGCGGCCGGCGTTGCGGCCCTCGA
>JAUHVS010000123.1 GCA_030424955.1 bacterium
GCTGGGAACGCCAGTCATCAAGGGTTCCGGGGCCTCTGGCGCAGGGCCAGCCTGTGCGGCCGCACGGGACAAAGCGCCTTCCGGCGCCGGGGCGGGCGCGGCGGACGCCAGCGCCGTCGAGGCAGGCGCCGCGGACGGCGCGGCAGCCACGGGCGCCGCAGACACCGGGGCGACCGAGGCCACGCCCAGCGGCTGGGCGGCCCGCGGGCTGGGGGCCGCCGACACGGCGACCCGCGCGGGGGGCAGGCTCGACGCCACGGTCGCCGGGGCCTCGGGCAGCCTGAGCCACAGCGAGGTGCCCACGGCGGCCAGCACCGCCACCAGACCCATGGCCACCCGCAGCCCCCAGCGCCGCTCGGGCGGCGGCTCGTCAACCGCGCCGGGCGCCGCGACCACCTCGCCCCGCCAGGGCGGCGTGAACGGCTCGGAGGGATCGCCCTCCACCGGGCCCACGGGGAAGGCCACCGGGGTCGCCCAGCCCGCCGCGGGGGCGACCTGCGCCAGGGCCGCGTCCAGGGCGTCGGCCATGGCGGCGCAGTCCACGAAGCGCTCGGCGGGATCCTTCGCCAGCGCCGCGTCGAGCACCGCCTGGATGGGCCCCGACACGCCGAGCTCGGCGGGCAGCGGCGGCGGCAGCTCCTTGAGGTGCGCCGCGACCACCACCGCGGGCGGGCCCTCGAAGGGGGTGCGGCCGGCCAGCATGCGGTAGAGCACCACCCCGACGCCGTACTGGTCGCTGAAGGGCCCCACGGTGAGGTGGGCCAGCTGCTCGGGCGACATGTAGCGCGGCGTGCCGATGGTCAGGCCGGTGCGGGTCGCGGGCCCCGACAGGCTCTCGTCCTCGGTCTCCAGGGCCTTGGCCACGCCGAAGTCGATCAGCGTCACCCGGTCCAGCCCGCTGGCGTCGGTGTGCACCATCACGTTGCCGGGCTTGATGTCGCGGTGCACCAGCCCCAGCGCGTGGGGCGCGGCCAGGGCCCGCAGCATGCCGCTCGCGATGCGGCACGCCCGCTCCATGGGCAGCCGCCGCTGGCTCCGCAGCAGGGCCTGCAGGCTCACGCCCTCGACCAGCTCGAGCACCATGTACAGCTGGCCGGCGTCCTCGCCGTAGTCGTGCAGGGACACGACGCCAGGGCTGTTGAGCCCCGCCAGCATCCGCGCCTCGAGGAAGAAGCGCTCGCGCACGTCGAAGTCGGGGTGCTCGCGCCCGTCGGGGCGGATGGTCTTGATGGCGACGTCGCGGCCCAGGCGCAGGTGCCGGCCGCGGTACACCGCGCCCATGCCGCCCCGCCCCAGGATGTCGTAGAGCGCGTACCGCTGGTCGAGCACCTGCCCCAGCAGGGTGTCCCGGGGCCACTGGGCGCGCACGGCGGCGCTCACGAGGGCGCTGCCGTCCGTCGGACACAGGTCGCCCGGCGTCGCGTCGACGGCCGAGAACTCACACTGTGTGCACTGCCAGATCATCGGCGGTCAGGGCTCCCCGGTGCGGCCCGCGCGCACGGGCGCCGCGAGTGTAGCAGCCTTCGCCGGGCCGCGCCCCCTCGCGCGTGGCGCGCTGCGCCCGTGGATCCAAAACCCCCGCCCCGCGTACCCAAGGGCATGCGCACCTCGCCCCGCCCTGGCCCCCTCGGCGCGTCCCCCGCGGGCCCGCTGCTGGCCGCCCTGGTCCTGCTCGCCCTCACGGCCGCCGCGCTGCCCGCCCTGGGCGCGCCGCGGGTCGAGATCTGGGCCGCCCCCGCGGACGCGCCGGCCCGCCGTGGGCCCATCGAGGCCAGGCTGGGCGAGCCCACCACCCTCTTCGCCGTCGCCCGCGCGGGGGGGCGCTACTACACGGACGCGCCGGCGCTGCGGGGCGTGTCGGCCCGCCGGCTGCGGCCGCTGGCCGACCTGGGCCGCGCCGTGACCGTCACCTGGCACCGCGTGGAGCCTGTGCCCCACCACGTCGACACGCCGCCGCCCAACCCGGGCAACGCCGCCTACAGCAACGCCGTGCTCTTCGGCCCCCGGCACGGGCAGTGGCTGGGCTACGACACCCTCAGCTACACCACGACCCCGGCCGGCCACGGGGCCCGCCTGACCATCGACCGGGTGCAGCCCACCCACCCCCGGCTGCGGGCCCAGGCGAACGGGCTGGGCACCATGCGCTACCAGGCCACGGTCACCGTCGACGGCCGGGCCCACCGCAGCCCAGGCGCCGAGGCCGTGGCGCGCGCGGGCATCGCCCCCAGCGTCTTCCGCGTGAGCGTGCGCCGCGCCGACGACCTCGTGGGCTGGCTCGAGAGCCTCTACAACGTGCCCAACGTCTTCGGCAGCGCGGGCCGCGGGGCCCACCACCAGACCGACCGACACCAGGGCGCCGACTGCGCAGACGTGCTCGTGGGCGGGGCCCGCAAGGCCGGCGCCACCCTGGCCTACACCAGCGTCGCGGGCCTGGCGGCGCAGGTCGACTGGCGCACGCCCACCCTGCTGCTCGACGGCGGCGGCCTGTGGGCCGAGGCCGAGGACGGCACCCGCACGCCGGTCCACCTGCGCTGGGGCGACGCCCTGGCCCGGGGCGATCTGATGTTCATCAAGTACGCGCCCGTCGACTGGACCGGCCGCCGCTGGGATCACATCGGCATGCTCGGCGAGGACCGCGGCGCCGCCGGGATCCTCGACGGCGAGGACGCCGTGCTGCACATGGGCTACCTGTTCGGGCTGGTGTCGGAGCCGGCCGCCCGCCACGGCACGGCCATCGTGCGCTTCGCGCGGTTCAAGCCCCGCACCCTCAAGCAGATCGCGCGGCGCGCCCGGCGCCTGGCCCGGCGCCCCGCCCCCTGAGCCCGCTCAGGGCGTGCGCGACAGGTCGAACCGCAGCACCTGGGCGTTCACCAGCGCCCCGTGGGTGATCTCGTGGCCCGTGACCGGCTCGCCGTCGAGGGTCACGCCGCGGACGTACCGCACGGCGTCGCTGGCCCCGGGCGCCTCGATGCGCAGCGGGCCCCCGGCCGTCTCGAGCACCACCAGCGGGAACAGCGGCGGCCCGATGCGGTAGCGGTCGGTGCCCGGGATGGGATACAGCCCCGCCGCGGTGAACAGATACCACGCGCTCATGGTGCCGCCGTCGTCGTTGCCCGGCAGCCCGTCGGGGGTGTCTCGGTAGATGTCGCGCTGGATCGCCCGCACCCAGTCCGCCAGATCGGCGGGGGCGCCCACGTCCTGGAACAGCCAGGCGGCGTGCAGCATGGGCTCGTTGCCGTGCCAGTACCACGGATCGGGCGTGCGGGTGTCGGGCCGCCCCTCGGCCAGCCGGCTGTTCTCGAACAGCGCCCGCAGATCCGCCGCCAACACATCGATCCCGCCGCGCAGGGCCGCGTAGCCCGCCGCGTCGTGCAGCACGCTGAAGGTCCAGTGCAGCGGCGTGCCCTCCACGTAGGGGCCGTCGTTGAAGTAGTTGCGGGTGGGGTTGACCGTCACGAAGGCGCCGTCGGCGTCGCGCGGCACCAGCAGCCCCTGGGCGGGGTCGTACAGGTTGGCGTACCAGCCCGCCCGGGGCGCCAGGGCCTGGGCCTCGGCGTCGCGGCCCAGCTGTGCCGCCATGCCAGCCAGGATCGCGTCGCTGTACACATACTCCACGGTGCGCGACACCGAGCCGTCGTGCACGTCGTCGGGCAGGTAGCCCAGCCGCAGGTAGTCCACCATGCCCCCCCGCGCGCCGAACAGGGCGTCGGGCGGCGGATCGCCGCTCGCGTGCAGCCACAGGTGATCGAAGGCCCGATCGTAGTCCACGCCGTCGATGCCCTTGGCCAGCCCGCCGGCGAAGAGCATGTCGGCGCTGGAGCCGATCATGCTCTTGCCGTAGCTCGCCGCGGCCGGCCAGCGGGGCATCACGCCGCCGTCGTCGGCCATGGCCAGCAGCGCGTTCAGGCAGTCCCGCTCTGTGTCGGGATCGGTGAGCTCGTACCAGGGGTGCAGGGTGCGGAAGGTGTCCCACAGCGACAGATCGGTGTAGTGCCGCCAGCCATCGGCCACGTGCACCTCGCCGTCCAGCCCGCGGTAGCGGCCGTCGGCGTCCTCGAAGAGCGTGGGCATGGCGTAGGTGTGATACAGCGCCGTCTGCACCACCCGCTGCTGGGCGTCTGTGCCCCCCGCGAAGCGGGCCCGGCCGAACACCCGCGCCCACGCCGCGCGCGCCGCCTCGGCGACGGCCTCGAGGGGCTGGCCAGCCGCCGCCTGCAGGTTGCCGGCCGCGCCGGCGCGATCCACGTAGCTGATGCCCACGCGCAGGCCCACCTCGGCCCCCGCCGGCACCGCCAGCACGGCCCCCGCCTGCGTGCCCTCGGCGCGGTCGCCGTCGCGCACCCCGTCGGGATCCCACACCTGCCAGCCGTCGACGGCGCCCGTGACCTCGATGACGAAGTAGATCGTCTGCGGGCGGGTGCGCGCCGTGAGCGAGCCCCGCCAGGTGACCTCGCCGGCCCAGCCGGTGTCGGTGCGCTCGATCAGGGCGTGATCGGCCGAGTGCGCCACCGTCGCCGCTGCGTCGATGAGCAGGTGGGCGGGCTGGTCGCCAGTGAACCGGTAGCGGTGCACCGCCGCCCGGTCGCTCGCGGCGAGGTCGACGGTCACGGCGGGATCGACCAGCTGCACGCCGTAGCGGCCGGGCGAGGCCACCTGCGAGCCGGGCACCATGGCCACGTAGCGGTCCCAGGGATCGCCATCCAGCGCGCCGTACGGCAGCACCCGCAGGTTGCCGTAGTCGGTCGCGCCGGTGCCGACGAAGTGGGTGTGGCTGAAGCCGCGCACGTCGGTGTCATCGAAGTGATAGCCGCTGAAGTGGTGGAAGGGCGTGTGGTTGCCCGCGAGCGTGGTGTCGGGGCCCACCCGCACCATGCCCAGGGGCACCTGCGCGGCAGGGGTCTCGGCGGCGTAGCCGAAGGCGATGCCCCCCGTGCCGATGAAGGGATCCACCTGGTCCATGGCCGCCGCCACGGTGGGCAGGGCCGGCAGCGGGGGGGCCGCGTCGGGGGCCCCCGCGTCGGTCGCCGCCCCGTCGGCCCTTCCCCCGTCGGCCTCGGCGCCGCCATCGAGCGCCCCCGCGTCCGCCGTCACCGGGGCCCCGTCCGCGGCGCCCGCCGCGCCGTCGTCACAGCCCGCCAGGGCCAACAGCGCCCACACCCCCCATCGCCAGCCAGACCCCATCGGTGGCCTCCACGCCAAATCGAGGCGGCCAGGGTAGCGATCCCGCCGCGCCGGCGCATGGGCCCCGGAATTCGCTGGCGCGCGCCGGCCCCGGCCGTGGCACCCTCGGGGGCGTCCGGTGGGGCCCGCCCGAGGGGGGGTGGGGCCCGGCACCGGCCACACCCGCGACGAGGGGGGACGCCCATGCGAGCGCTGATCACCTGGGGGATGTTGGCGGCCACGGCGCTGTGGCTGGCCGGCTGCGCCACCGCCGAGACCCTCGCCCCGACCGACGACGCAGACGCCGAGGCGGTGGACAGCCAGGTCATCGACGCGCGGCCCGCCCCCGACGCTGCCCTGCTCGGCGCCTTCGGTGCCCCCTGCGCGCGGGGCCTGGACTGCCAGTCGGGCCACTGCATCGACACCGCCGAGTACGGCCAGATCTGCACGCAGCCCTGCGGCACCTGCCCCCCCGACTTCGAGTGCCGCGCCGTGGCCAACGGCGGCGCCGACCGCCTGGTCCTGTGCCTGCCCGACACCCCGGCCCTGTGCGCGGCCTGCACCACCGACCGCGACTGTGACGACCTAGAGGATCTGTGCCTGCCCTACCCGCTGGGTCAGTTCTGCGGCGAGGACTGCAGCGACGACGGGGTCTGTCCGCCGGGCTATGACTGCGCCGATGTGATGCGCGAGGGCGCGCTGATCGGCCAGCAGTGTGTGCCCGCCGAGGGCATGGCCTGCGGCACCTGCGTGGACGCCGACGGGGACGGCTTCGGCGATGGCCCCGACTGCCAGGGCTTCGACTGCGATGACGGCGACGCACAGGTGTACCGCGGCGCCCCCGAGATCTGTGACGGCAAAGACAACGACTGCAACGCCCGCGCCGATGACGCCCCGCAGGACGCGCCCGACCTGGACTGCGACGGGCCGGGCCTGTGCGCCGGCAACGCCCTGGCCTGCGTCGGCGGGGCGTGGGGCTGCCAGCGGCCGGCCGCCTACGAGCCGGACGCCGAGCAGACCTGCGACGGGCTCGACAACGACTGCGACGGCGCCGTGGACGAGGCCCTGCGCGGCACCCTGGCCCACTGCGGGGGCTGCAACCAGGCCTGCGCCCCGCCCAACGCCGAGGGCCGCTGCGAGGCCGACACCTGCGTCGCCGGCCCCTGCGCCCCGGGCTTCGTGGACGTGGACGGCCGCCCCGACACGGGCTGCGAGTACGCCTGCGTGCCCGACCCGGAGCCCACCGAGGTCTGTGACCAGCGCGACAACGACTGCGACGGGCAGATCGACGAGGGCTACGATCTGGACAGCGATCCGGCCCACTGTGGCCGCTGCGGCACCTTCTGCGCCCGGCCCAACGCCACCTGGCTGTGCGTGCAGGGCGCCTGTGTGTTCGAGGGCTGCGGCCTGGGCTTCCACGAGCTGGACGGCGACGTCGAGACCGGCTGTGAGTACGCCTGCCGCTTGGACGGCGCCGAGGCCTGCGACGGCGAGGACGACGACTGCGACGGCCGCATCGACGAGGGCACCCTCAACGCCTGCGGCCAGTGCGGCCCGGCGCCCGCCGAGGTGTGCGACGGCGTCGACAACGACTGCAACGGCACCGTCGACGACGCCCCGGTGTGTGGCCCCTTCGTGCAGACCCGCTGCCGGCTCTTCATCGGCTGGGCGGACCGGGATCGCGGCCCCAACGGCGTGAGCGACAGCTGGGCGGGCTGCCCTGGGGTGGCCGAGAACCCCGGCGGCGATCCCCGCTGTGTCAGCACCGACGGCGCCGGCAGCTTCGTGCGCCTCGACCTGCTGGGCGACGTCAACGACGACGACGAGGTGGGGCTGGCCCTGCGCTGCGACGGCGGCGACCGCCCGGATCTCAACGACTACGTGCAGCGGCACTGCGCGGTGTTCCTGGGCCACGCCGACGTCAGCCGGGGGGTGGACACCTCCAACCGGTGGGGCCCCATCCCCGACGCCCTGGTGGGCGACGACGGCAGCCTGCGGGGCACGTCGACCGGCTTCGACGGCCGCTTCCGCGCGCTGCGCCTGGTGGGCGACGTGGACGAGAACGACGACTGGGGCGTGGCCTGGATCTGCCGCGACCCGCAGGACCCCGCCCGCGCGGCCGCGCTGCAGGCCAGCGCCGCGGTGTTCATGGCCTGGGCCGACCGCAACAGCGGGCCGGCGAACCGCTACGCGCCCACCTGGGGCCCCTGCCCCGCGCTGCCGGCAGGCACCAGCGGCCCCCAGCGCTGCACCAGCAGCCGCGGCGACGGCCTGTTCCACCGCCTCGACCTCAACGGCATCGCGGGGGACGTGAACGGCGACGACGACGTGGGCTTCGCCCTGCGGGCCCGCTGATCCGCCGCGCGGCCCGCCCTCAGGGGGGCGATGACCCCGCCAGCCCCCGCGCCGCTTGGGCGTGCAGCGCGCCCGATCCCCACGCCGCCAGCAGCCACCGCAGATCCGCCACCACCCGCGGGGCGTGACGGGCCAGAATGTGGGCCTGCGCGTCGGCGGCCAGCCAGCCCGCGACGGTCAGGCGGCGGGTCGCCCACAGCGCGGGCAGCCGCTCGACCCCGTGGGGGGGCAGCGGCGCGACCTGGCGGTAGGCCCGCGCCCAGGCGCGCACCCTCGGCGCCACGTCGGGCTGAGCGGCGGTGGGGCGCACGCTCACCGCCAGGTCGGCCCACCACCAGCCATACCCGGCGTCATCGAAGTCGATGGCCCGCGCCACGCCGCCCTGGATCAGCACGTTGTGCCCGTGCAGATCCGCGTGGATGAGCCCCACGTCGTCGGGCCCGCGGCCCCAGCCCGACAGCGTATCGCGGAGCTGCGCGCGGAGCTGGGCCACGGCCCGCCGCTCGGCCCCGGTCAGCCCCGGCAGGGACGCCGGCGGCCGCCAGGTGGCCACCGCGCCGTCCAGGAGGGCCGCCGCGTCCCACTGGGGCCGGGTGAAGCCTGCCGGCGGCGTCCAGGCGCGCGCGTGCGCCTGCAGTTGGGCGGTCAGGGTGCCGACCGCGCGGGCCCAGCCCAGCCCGGTGCGGTGGCCCTGGGCCCGCCCGGGCAGCCAGGGCAGCACCGAGAGGCGCCGGGGCGCGTCGAGCCCCTCACCCGACAGCGTCACCAGGGGCGCGCCCCCGCGGGTGCGCACCGGGCGGGGCACCCGATCGCCGAGCCGGTCGGCCAGCGCGGTCATCCAGGCCAGCTCGCTCGCCACCCCCTCGGCCCCGTGGTAGCCGGTGCGGTGCACCCGCACCGCGAAGCGCCCGCTGGGCCCGCGGCGCTCAAACACGGTGTTCTCGCTCACCCCCACCAGCCGCAGGGGCCCGGGGGGCAACCCGAAGGCGGGCAGCGCCCCCTCGGCCGCGCGCCGCAGCCGCTGCCCCTGGCCGCGGCTCGACAGGGCAGCGAACGGGGTCACGGCAGCGCCAGCCCGCCGCTGGTGGTCCACACGCCGAGCACGTTGCCGCTGGGATCGGCGAAGTGGAACCGCCGCCCGCCCGGGAAGGCGAAGGGGGGCGCCACGATCCGGCCGCCGGCCGCCTCGACCGCCGCCAGGCTGGCCTCGAGATCGTCGGAGTACAGGATCACCAGGGGCCCACCCGGCGCGATGGGCTCTTCGGACTGCCACAGCCCGCCCGACTCGCCGCCGTCCGCGCGGCGGATGCCGACATAGCCGGGCCCATAGGCGTTGAAGGTCCAGCCGAAGGCCGCCGCATAGAACCGCTGGGCCGCTGCCAGATCGGTGGCCGCGATCTCGATGTAGTCGATGGCGTGGTGGGTGGGGGGGGTGGGTGTGCTCATGAAACCTCTGTGGATGACGTCGGCGACGCCCGCGTGGCGTCCCCGCGGGAGCCTACCGCGAGCCGGTGGGCCGCGGTCCAGCCCCATGCCGACCCGCGGATCCGCGCCCACGCCGCCGCTGGGGGCCCCTCGCGGTCCTGACCGGCTCGCAGTTTTGGGAGAGCGTTTCGGAATTCCGCGAAAATTCGACAAAAAAGCCGATGTCGCCAACTCACTGTTCTCAAACACATTCGGAGAGAATCGTGCCGCCAGCGGCCCCCGAGAACGGGCCTGCATGTCGCATTCACCTATCTTCGGCCCATCGATCCGTGGTTCATGCCGCTCATCCGGCCCGGTCACGTGGGCTGAGCCGGTGGAATCAGACGCCAATCGTCTGAACGTCCTTACGGGGGCGACCTGGCTGAACGCCGGTCCGTCCCAGACAGAGTGTGAATTCAGATGTCGAACAAGCTTTTTATCGGTGGCCTCAGCTGGGACACCAACGACGCGAAGCTCTTCTCCGCCTTCGAGAACTTCGGTGAGGTCACCGAGGCCAAGGTCATCACCGACCGTGAGACGGGCCGCAGCCGCGGCTTCGGCTTCGTGACGTTCACCGACAGCTCGTCGGCGTCCGAGGCCATCACCAACATGGACGGCACCAACCTGGACGGCCGCACCATCAAGGTGAACGTCGCTCAGGAGCGCAGCCGTGACGGCGGCGGCGGTCGTGGCGGCCACGGTGGCGGTGGCCACGGTGGCGGCGGTCCCTTGGGGCCGGCTTTGTTGTTTGTGGCGCCCGCGAAGCCGGTCCCTTGGGGCCGGCTGTGTTGTGTCTGGCGCCTGCAGAGCCGGTCCCTTGGGGCCGGCTCTGGTGCCTGGTGCACGGGCGGGCCGTGTCGCCGACGACCCGGCCCCCCTGCCCGGGCGACCCCGCGCTCAGGGCGCCCCCCCCGGGTGCCGAAGGGGGCGCCCATATGGCTCGTCGTCGGCTCGCGCTGCTCAACCTGCTGGTGCCCCTCGCGGCGGTGCTCGTGCCGCTGTCCATCGTGGGCTACCGCTACGTGCCCGTGGCCCGGCAGTACTTCGACGACCAGAGCTGCGTGGGCTGCCACCGCCAGCACAACGCCCGCCTGGTGGACCAGTGGCTCGACAGCGCCCACTTCGGCGCCGACGTCGGCTGCGAGGCCTGCCACGGCACGGATCACGACGCCATGTTCGCCGCCCACGGCGACGTCGCCCCCACGGTGTGCGACGAGTGCCACGCCGACGCCTACACCGAGTTCGCCCGCAGCAAGCACGCCGAGGCCGAGGCCGATGCGAAGGGCCACGCCATGTTCCTGGCGGCCCCGCCCGCCATCCAGCGCCAGGGCTGCATGGCCTGCCACGCCATCGGCAAGATCTGGCCCGACGGCAGCACCGGCCGGTGCAACGACTGCCACGGGGGGCACCGCTTCAGCGCCGCCGAGGCCCGGGCGCCCGAGGCCTGCGAGGTGTGCCACATGGGCCCCGACCACCCGCAGATCGAGGCCTGGCGATCCAGCAAGCACGGCATCGCGTACCGCACCGGCGAGACCGACGGCGCGCCGAGCTGCGTGACCTGCCACCTGGGCGGCGCGGCCGGCCACGACGTCACCGCCAACCTGACCCTGGGCCGCGGCGCGGGCGGGGCCATCCTGGTGGGCGAGTCGGTGGGCATCCCCAGCAAGGTCATCGACCGCGCCACCTTCGACGCCAACCGCGGGCGCATGCTGGCCATCTGCCGGCAGTGCCACGCCGAGGGCTTCGCCGACCGCAGCCTGCGGGACGCCGACGAGATCAAGCGCATCGCCGACGGGCTCGTGGCCGAGGCCGCGCAGATCCTCAACGAGCTGTCCCGCGAGGGCCTGATCGTGCCCGCCCCCGAGGACCGCCCGCCCAACCCCAAGGCCGGCCACGCCTTCGTGCTGGGCGGCCAGCAGGTGTACAGCGACACCAGCGCCATCGAGCTGCGCTTCTTCGAGATGGCGAAGTTCCACCACTCCATCACCTTCAAGGGCGCCTACCACAACAGCCCCGACTACACGCACTGGAACGGCTACCAGCCCCTGCAGGCCGATCTCACCTTCATCCGCAGCGAGGCCCACCGGCTGCGGCAGGCCCGCAAGGCCGCCCAGGGCCCCGCGGCGCCCAGCCCGACCCCGCCGGCCGCGCCCTTCGCGCCCGCAGAGCCCCCCGCGGGCCCCGTGGAGGCCCCATGAGGCGCGCGCTGACGGTGGGGCTGCTGCTGGCGGCCGTGGCGTTCGGCGCCTGGGTCTGGGCCGGCCGCACCGCGACCCCGCGCACCGTGCACCCCACCCCGCCCGCCACCGCCGACGGCCGGGTGGGCTCGGCCGCGTGCCAGCCCTGCCACCCCACCCTGCACGCCAAGTGGGCGCAGTCCGCCCACGCGAACAACATGGCCCGGCCCAGCGCCGAGACCGTGGTGGGCGACTTCAGCGACGTCACCTACACCTTCCAGGGCACCCGGTCGCGCATGTACACCCGCGACGGCGCGTGGTTCATGGATCACACTGACGCCGCGGGGGAGACGGGCACCTACCAGATCGCGTGGGTCCTCGGGATCATCCGCCACCAGGCCTACCTGTACGCCGAGCCGGACGGCCGGCTGCAGGTG
>JAUHVS010000124.1 GCA_030424955.1 bacterium
CCGTCCATCACCCAGTCGTAGAGGTCTTCGGCGTTCGCGGGGGGCTCGCCGGCGCCAAAGGTGCTGGTGATCAGCAGGGCGGTGTGGAGCCCGGTGAGGGCCTCGGGCGCGAGCTCATCCATGCCCAGCACCACGGCCGGCAGGCCGAGGGCTGCCAAGGCTTCACCGGTGCGCTCGGCCAGGTCCTGGCTGTTGTAGGTCTCGGTGCCGTAGAGGACGTGGATGGGCTGCATGATCCCCAGCGCGCCTGCGCCGCCGCCTGCCAGACCAGAGAGAGTATCGGCGGGGCCCGGGGGTCACAAGGCGGGTGCGGGATTGTTGAGATCACCGCGCGCCGGGCCCGGGCGCGGCCGCTGCGGGGCCGCTCAGCCGCCCGAGAGGGGGGCGACGCCCAGGTCGCGGTGATCGGCGAGCATGCAGCGGTCCTGCACCACGACGATGCCGCGCTCGCGCAGGGCGGCGGCCACGGTGTCGTTGCGCACGCCCTTCTGAAGCCACACCACCTTGGGCGGCGGGCTCATGGCCAGGATCTCGTCGAGGTGCTCGGCCACGGCCTCGCCGCGCCGGAAGATGTCGACCACGTCGACCTCTTCGCGCAGGTCGTTGAGGTGGGCCAGGGCGCACGGCGCGTCGTGGCCGAAGAAGCTCTCGCCCGCGCGGGCCGCGTTGACGGGCAGCACCCGGTAGCCCTGGTCGAGCAGGTAGCGCGGCACGAAGTGGGCCGGGCGCTCGGGGTCGGGGTGCGCGCCGAGCACCGCGATGGTGCGGGCCTGGCTCAGGATGGCGCGGAGGTTGGCGGGGGTGGGCTCCATGGGGGCGGACTGCATCGGGGCTCCTGATCGCGCTCAGCCGACGGGCCGTGGGGGGCGCCGGCTGTGTGGGACAAGTGGGCGCGGGCGGGCCGGGCGGGGCGGCGGCGGGCGAGCGCACGGATGATCTCGGACTCGGGGCGCGACCAACTCAAGACCCATGCCAACCGGCAGCTGCGGCGCGCCCTCGGCCGCGAGCCCTTGTGGGGCCGCGGATCGCGGGGGGCGGGCGGTGGGGGCGGGGTGTCACCGCCGGGTGACGGCGGGGGGCCGGGCCGTGGCCGGCGCGGGATCTCGGCCGGGCGGGCTCACTCCCAGCGGATGGTGTAGCCCACGTTGCACGGGTGGCCGGCCGGGAAGCTCAGGGCCTGCACCTGCTTGGCCAGGCAGCTGACCCGCTGGGGCAGATCGTCGGGGGTGACCCCCACGGGGCCCACGGCCCCGCTGTCGGTGATGGCCCAGCGCAGGGCCACGGCGCCGCCGGTGGGCGGCGGCCACGGCACGCTCGCCTTGATGCAGCGCAGCAGGGCGGCGCGGGCGGGGTTGAGGTGGGGGCGCAGGGCCTTGGCCTGGCAGCGCCCCTCGGTGCTCAGCTCGTCGGTGAACCCGCTCTTGGGGCGGAAGCGGAACACCCGCTTCGCGGGCACGGCGCGGCCAGGGGGCGGCAGGCGCAGGGTCGAGATGGTGTCCACCAGGCAGGCGGTGAGGGGGCCGACGGGCAGGCTGCCGCCGGCGACCTTGACGTCGCCCGTGCCGCCGCTGGCGTCCACCTGCCAGTGCAGCTCCACGTCGCCCGCGAGGGTGGGCTGGTCCTTCGTGGCCTTGCGGTAGCAGGCGCGGGTCTGGGGCTCGATGCCCTTGACGGCCTCCTCGATCTCGAGCTGGGGCTGCAGCAGCGGGCAGTCGCCGTCGCACATCAAGAAGCGGCCCGCGTCGTAGCTGCCGTGGTGGGCCACGCCCTTGGGGTCGGTCCAGGTCCACCGGCCGTCCCGCGCGCCGTTGACGTAGGGGCCGGCGGCCCGCACGCGGCCGTCGCGGTCGCTGACGGTCCAGGGGCCGCTGAAGCGCTCGGCCTCGATGGCCCCGCGGCGGCGCCAGCCCTCGCCGTCGTACAGGGTCCAGGTGCCGGTGCGCTGGCCGCCGGCGTACTGGCCCTCGGCCCGCTGGCTGCCGTCGGGGTACCACGCGGCGAAGGCGCCCTCGCGGCGGCCGTCGACGTAGCCCACCTGCGCCGCGGCCTTGCCGTTGCCGTGCCACTCGATCCAGGGGCCGCGCCGCAGGCCGTCGGCGCCCTCGCACCACTGGGTCTTGCGGTCGCCGTCCTGGGCGCTGCGGGCGGTGGTGTCGGCGGGGCAGGTGTGGGCCGTGGGCGGCGCGGCGAGGGCCAGCGGGGCCCAGAGCATCGCGATCACAGACAGAGTACGCATGGTCGGGGGCTCCAGGGGACGTGCGGCCGTGCCGCAGCGTGGCGCGGTCGCGCGGGTGGGGTCAATCTTCGCCCGGGCGCGCAGGGGGTGGCCATGGCCGATGGACGGGAGTGGAGACAGGGCGCAGGCGCCGCGCGGGCCGTGGGGCGCGCGCTGGGGCTGGCGCTCACGCTGGGGCTGGCGCTCACGCTGGGGCTGTCCCTGTCGGGCTGCGGTGAGGATCTGCCGCCCCTGCCGGGCAACTACGAGGCCCTCGCGCCGGCCCCCGCGCCGCCGCTCGCGCCGCTGTGCCCCGACCTGGCGCAGCCGCCCCCCGGCGCCGCGACCTGGGTCGTGTTTGGCGACGTGGGCTGCCGCTACTGCCGCGACTGGCTGGCCACCCTGGAGGCGGCGCGGCCGCAGCTCGAGGCCCACGGGGTGACGGTGGTGTACTACGTCGGCGACGCCGAGGACTGTGACCGCGCGCGCCAGACCGCGCGGCACGTGGGCTTCGACGTGGGGCTGGGCGGGCGGCAGCTCTCCAGCGACTACGCCATCAGCCCGACGCCGGCGACGGTGTTCCTGCGCGACGGCCAGTGGATCGGGCGGATGCTGGCGGCCACGAACCCGGCCGGGGTGGACGCGCTGCTCACGCGGCTGTACCCGCGGCGCTGATCCGGGCCTGAGCTCCGGGCGTCAACCGCGGCGGCCGGGGAACCCTGGGCGGCCGCGGGGGTCAGAGGGGCAGGCGCGGGCCCACCGCGTCCCCCACCGAGAGGAGGCCCCCCCATGGCGAGCATCGCCCACCGCCGCGCTGCGTCGACGTCCGACATGGCCCTGAACCTCGTGCCCCTGATGAACCTGGTGGTGTGCCTCATCCCCATGGTGCTGGCCGGCGCGGCGCTGTCGCCCGTGGGCGTGGTCGAGACCCAGGCGCCGCGCCTGTGCAGCTTCGGCTGCGGCGGGGTGCCCGACGCCCCGGCCCTGGCGCTGAGCGTGCACATCGGCCCTGACGGCTTCCGGCTGAGCGGCCCCGGGATCGAGGACGCCCTGGCGGCCCAGGCGGCGCCCGGGCCGCAGATCCCCAAGCGGGCCGGCCGGCTCGACTACCCGGCGCTCTACGAGGCCTTGGCCGCGGTGAAGGCCCAGGCCCCGGGCACCCACGGCTTCACGCTGAGCGCCGCGCCGGGGCTGCCCTACACCGACGTCATCGCCGTGATGGACCTGGCCCAGGTGAAGCTGAGCGCCGATCGCCTGCCCGACGCGCGGGCCCTGCGGGCGGCGACGCCCCTGCGCGACGCCCAGGGCGTGCCCGAGCCGCTGCTGCCCGCGGTGCGGCTGGCGGTCGCCGACTGATCGCGGGCCTGCCCCGGGGCGCCCGCGCGGGCGCCATCCCCGACCTCCCGCAACCTGCTAGACTCCCCCGTCACTGACAGGCTTGAGGGAGCGGCCCATGGCGCGCGGACGGGCAACACAGCGGGGGCGGTCGGCCCCCTGGCAGGCAGCGGCGCTGCTGGCGGTGAGCGTGGGGCTGCTGGCCTGCGACAGCGAGGCGCCGCCCTACGCGGATCCGAACGCTGCGCCGGGCATTCAGCTCCAGGACGGCTCGCCGGTGCCCGACGCCGGGCGGTACGACGCCGGGGACGCCGCGGCCCCGGCCGGGGACGGCGGCGTGGATCCGCTGCCTGACGCCACCCCCGAGGACGAGGTGGACTCCGCCACCTTCGCGCCGGTGGCCTTCGACGTGCAGACCCGCGTCGGCGATCGCAACACCACCGCGGGCCTCGAGAACCGCGTGACCTGCGAGGTGCTCGACCAGGTGGGCGAGCCCATCGGCGGCATCCCCACCGTGGCCGAGGTGCTGCCGGACTCGGGCTTCACCCGCACCGAGGGCGGCCTGATCGGCGAGCGGGCGCGGGACTACGCCATCACCTGCTTCGCGCCGGGGCTGGGCCTGCGGGACGCCACGCCGGCCGACTGGACGGTGCTGCCCGGCCGCGCGGCCACCGTGACCACCGTGCTGTCCACCGACGAGATCGAGGCGGGCGAGGCCCTGACGGTCACCTGCCAGGCCTTCGACGCCGTGGGCAACGTCGTGCCCACCCAGGCCGACGCCTTCTCGGTGCGGCTCGACCCGCCGCCCCCGGCCGCGGACGTGCTGGGCGACAGCCTGCGGGTGCGCTCGGCGGGGGTGTTCGACGTGCGCTGCGCGCTGCCCGGGGCCGAGTCCGCCGCGGGCCGCGGCCTCACGGTGCGGCCGGGGCTGCCCGCGCGCCTGGTGATGGGCCTGTTCCCGCAGCGCCCGGTGTACCGCGTGGGCGACATCGTCGAGGTGGTGCCCGCCGTGCGCGACCGCTTCGACAACGACATCCCCGACGCCCCCGTGGTGGTGGAGAGCGATCCGCCGCTGCCCGGCTTTGGCCAGGGGCGCCTGCGCTGCTCGCCCGAGGGGCGCTACACGCTGACCGCCACCGTCGAGGGGGACACCTGGCAGGACGTCGGGCTGTCGGCCGAGGCGGACATCCTGGTGGACTTCGGGGGGCCCGGCATCACCTGCGACGACCCCGGCCCGGGGGCGCACATCCTGCTGCCCGACGGCAACCACGGGCAGCTCGAGGGCACCGTGCGCGACGTCGCGGGCGTGGCCGGGGTGACCGTGGACGGGGTGCCGGTGGATCTGGGCAACGACGGCCGCTGGCGCGCCGACGTCGAGCAGCGGTGGGGCCTGAACGTGCACGAGGTGGTCGCGAGCGACGCCGTGGACGCCGAGAACAGCACCTTCTGCGCGTACTTCGCGGCCAGCGACTACCTGCCCGAGGGCGCGTTCCTGGAGAGCGCGGTGCAGCTGCGCATGGGCCAGGGCGCGGTGGACGACGGCGATCCCGACCGCCCGCTGGCCAGCCTGGGCGACGTCATCCGGCGGGTGATCAACAGCCAGGGGCTGGTGGACACCGTGGACGCCGCCGCCCGCGCGCAGAACCCCATCGTGCCCACCGAGTGCCGCGCCCGGGTGCTGGGGGTGTGCCTGTTCCGCTTCGGCGCCGACTACACCGGCCTGGCCATCGGCGGCCGCAACACCCTGGCCATCACTTTGGTGGACGGCGGGCTGCGCTTCCGGGTGACGATCCGCAACCTCTCGGTGCGCGCTCAGCTGCGCGGCACCCTGGGCAACCGCGCCCGCATCGACGCCGACGACATCACCATCGACCTCACCTTCGACGTGGGCCTGCGCTTCGACGGCACGCCCGATCTGTCCCTGCGCCAGCTCAACGAGGTGCGGGTGGGCGACCTGCACAGCGACTTCAGCGGCTGGCTCACCGGGGCGATCCTGGAGCTGGCCTTCTGGGCCTTCGAGGGGCTCATCCGCGACACCATCACCGACGCCATCCGCGGGTTCCTCGAGGACGAGATCGACGGGGTGCTCACCGATCTGCTGAGCGGCGTGAACCTGGGCGAGCTGAGCCAGGGCGTCGACGTGCCGAGCCTCACCGGCGGCGCCGCCGTGCCCCTGACCTTCACCGTGGGCCTGGACCGCCTGGACGTGAGCCCCGCGCGGTTCATGGTGGGCGTGAAGAGCAAGATCGACGGCCCCAACGTGCTGGCCGAGCGCTCGCCCGGGGTGCCGCTGCCGCCCGCGTCGGGCTTCATGGAGCTGCCCGGGGACCGCACGGTGGGGGCGGCGGTCCAGCTCGGCATGCTCAACCAGGTGCTGCACCGCCTGTGGCGGGCCGGCTACTTCGAGGCCGAGGCCGGCGGGCTGGCGGCGGGGGTGGCCGGTGGGCTGCCCGACGGCGCCGAGGTGTTCCTGCGCTTCCCCCAGGCCCCCGCGGTCGTAGGGGTGGAGGGCGAGCCGACGGTGCGGGTGTTCCTGGGGCCGCTGGTGGCCGGGGTGGTCTACCCGGGCTTCTTCGTCGAGCCCTTCCGGGTGCAGCTCGCCGCCGAGATCAGCGCGAGCGTGCGGCTGGTGGGCGAGCGCGAGCTGCGCTTCGAGGGGGTGCGGGTCGAGGCGCTGCACCTGGCCCTGGACGCCAACGTGCCCCAGCGCTCGCGCCAGGTGCTCGAGGACACCCTGACCCGGGTGCTGCAGGGCATCATCGACCGGGCCCTGAACGACGGGCTGCCGGTGATCCCGCTGCCCGACTTCGCGATCCCCGCCGATCTGGGGCGCTTCGATCTGCCCGCCGGGGCGGGGCTGGGCCTGCGCCAGCCGCGGCTCAGCGGCACCGAGGCGCGGTGGATCCTGGACGGGAACTTTGGGGAGTAGGGCGATGGCGCACGCACTTCGAGGGGGCCGCCTGCTGGCCCTGAGCCTGCTGGCGCTGCTGGCGCTGGCCTGTGACGACGCGAGCCCGACGCCGGCCGGCGAGGGTGGCGCCGACGCGCTGCCCACGGCCGACCTGGGCACAGGCGCCGATCTGGGCGGTGGCGCGCCCGACGCCACGATCATGCCCGACGCCAGCCCGCCGCCGGCCGCGCGCCCGGCCTTCGTCGAGCTCACGCTCGCGCCCCGCCAGCCGCTGTACACCCAGGCCGAGACGCCCCAGGCGGTGCCCACGGTCTACGATCGCCTGGGCCGCGAGATCCCGCTGGACCAGGTCGCGCTGCGGCTGGACGTGCAGCCGGCCGCCATGGGCGCCGTGGACGCCGCCGGCGTGGTGACCTTCGCCCGCGAGGGGCAGGGGGCCGTGCGCGCCTGCGTGGTGGGCACCGATCTGTGCGGCCGCGCGCCCTTCTTCGTGGATGACGGCGCGCCCAGCCTGGTGGTGACGGCGCCCGCGCCCGGTACGCTCATCGAGGGCGCGCCGGTGATCCAGGTGGTGGGCCAGGCCGATCCGGGCGCCGCCGTGTTCGTCAACGAGGTCGCCGTGGCGGTGGACGCCCAGGGCGCCTTCCAGACCGAGCTGCCCGCTGTGTTTGGCTACAACCGCGTGGACGTGGTGGCCGACGACGGCGTGCGCCGGCCCCCCGCGCGGGTGGTGCGCGAGGCGCTGTATGCGCCGGTGGTGCTGCCCGCCACCGACACCGGGGTCGAGCTGCCGGACGCCCTGCGGGTGCGCATCGACCAGCGCCTGCTCGACACCGGCGACGCGGCCCCGCCCCCCGACGAGGCCGGCGCCGTCGCCGTGCCCGATCTGGCCGGGCTGGTGGAGGTGTTCCTGGCGCGGCTCGAGCTGATCGGGCTGGTGCCCAACCCGCTGAGCGACAGCGCCAGCCTGTCGCTGCGGGTGGTGGGCGTCGAGCCCGGCGAGCCCGACTGCACGCTGCTGTTCACCGAGGACGGCCTCGAGATCTTCCTGCGCCTGTCGGACCTGACCCTGCGCACCGAGGGCTTCGTCGAGATCGAGGGCGAGCGCTTCGACCTGGGCGGCGCGATCCGCGTCACCGCCGCGGCCGTGGCGAGCGTGCAGGTGCTGGCGGGCCCGGACGGCGCCCCGACCCTGCAGATCCTGACGGCGGACGTAGCCCTGGAGCGGCTGAGCGGCGACATGGCCGACAGCACGGCGCAGGCGCTGCTCGACACCTTCGGCAGCCTGGTGCGCACGGTGCTCGAGGGCGCCGCGCGGGACCTGGTGGACGACGTGGTGCAGCAGGCCGTGCCCGACTTCCTGGCCCTGGGCCTGGGCGACGCCCTCGATCCGCTGCGGGCGATCCCGCTGGACGTCGAGGCCTCGCCGCCGCTGCCCGCCATCGCCGTCGACCTGGGCTTCGAGCTGAGCGCGCCGGTCATCGAGGCCCGCAGCGGGCTGAGCCTGGGCCTGTCGGGGGCCGTGCGCCAGCGCGTGCCCGTGGCGGCGCCGTACCCGGTGGCCGGCGTGCCCGCCGAGTCCCTCGACAGCGAGCCGCCGTGGCCGGCCGCTGGGGGGCTGGCGCTGGCGGTGCGCCTGAGCACGGTCAACGCCCTGGCCCACGCGGTGTGGCAGCAGGGCGCCTTGACCCTGGACCTCACCGAGGTGGTGCCCGAGCAGCTCCGCGCGCTCATCCGCGAGGCCCGGGTGGACGCCCGCCTGCCGCCGCTGGTGGTGGCGACCCCGCCCGGCAGCCCCGCGCTCTTCGAGCTGCAGCTGGGCGAGCTGGATCTGTACCTGCGCGGCGCGCGCAGCGGCGACACCCCCGACCACTACGTGCTGAGCGTGCGCGCGGGCCTGCTGCTCGAGGTGGGCGAGGGCGGCATCCGCTTCAACGTGGCCGAGCGCGCCGACATCCGCGTGGCGCTGGTGGACTACAGCGGCGCCCGCCCGGCCTTCGAGGCCGACCTGCTGGCGCAGATCCTGGAGCCCATCGTCTGGGGCCAGGTGCGCGAGGCGGTGGGCGAGGGCCTGAGCCTGGCGCTGGATCCCATCGTGGTCGGGCCCGACACCTACGGCGCCTTCGCGCCGAGCATCCAGGCCATCGAGGTGCGGCCCGACTTCCCCGCGGCGCCGGTGGTGCGCCGGGGCTGGTTCGTGCTGCCCGCGGGCCTGTCGATGGTCGTGCGATGATCGGGCGGGCGCTGGCCTGGGGCGGCGCCGCGGCGCTGGCTTGGCCCAACCCCTGGCTGCGCCTGACCAAGGCGCGGGGCACGCCTGCGCGGGACGGGGTGCCCTTCGAGGCCTTCGCGCTGCCCGACGGCTCGGCGGCCTGGCTCGCGGGCGCCACGGACCAGCCCACGGCGGTGGTGATCTGCCACGGCCGCTCCCGCAGCAAGGCCTGGGAGCGCCCGCTGATCGCGGCCCTCGCCCCCGACCACGCGGTGCTCGCCTTCGACTTCCCCGGTCACGGCGACAACCCGTACGCGCCCACCACCCTGGGCCACCGCGAGGCGGACGTGGTGGACGCGGCCCTCGACACCGTGGCCGCCCGCGGCTTCGAGCGGGTGCTGCTCTACGGCTGCAGCATGGGCGGCGCGGCGGCGATCCTCAGCCAGGGCCGGCGGCCCCACCCGGCGGTGCGGGGGGTGATCACCGATGGGGCCTTCGCGGCCTTCAGCGAGGTGGTCGATCACGCGGGGCGGCGGCTGCCGCCCGAGGTGCGGGCGCAGGCGCTGGCGATCACCGGCCGCTGGGCGGGCTACGACCCCTGGGCCGTGCGCCCCATCGACGTCATCCACCAGATCCCCGTGCCCGTGCGCCTGCTGCACGGGGACGCCGATCCGCTGGTGCTGCCCGACGCGGCGGACCGCATGGCGGCGCAGGGCCCCACGGCCCGCGCCCAGCGCTACCCGGGGGGCCACGACGCCCCCGACAACCCGGTGATGCACGCCGCCGTGCGCGCCTTCGCGGCGGAGGTGCTGTGAGCTACGCATGGGGGCGCCGGGGCGCGCTGCTGATCGGGATGGGCGCCGCCGGGCTCGCGGGCTGCGAGGACGCGCCGCCCGAGGGGCCCGCCTGGGCGCAGGCCCACGCGCCCGTGGTGTACGGCGCCGACGACCGGCTGGACGTGCACGCGGTCGAGGACCCCGTCTGGCGCGAGCGCGCGACCCAGTCAGCGGTGACCCTGGTGCCCCCGGACCGGCTGGTCATCGACGCCGAGGCCGGCACGGTGACCCTGGACGCCCGGGGCTACGGTGAGTCGCTGGGCCTGTGCGCCGACGAGCGCTTCTTCGACCAACTCCGGCTGGGGCGCTGCTCCGGCACCCTGGTGGACACCGATCTGGTGCTCACCGCCGGCCACTGCATCCCCAACCAGGCCCGCTGCGACGACCGGCGCTTCGTGTTTGGCTGGGCGGTCGACGATCCCGAGGCGGCCCCCACCGTGGCCCTCGACGACATCTACACCTGCGCCGAGATCGTGCTCACCGTCGACACCGACCGGGGCGGCCAGCGGCTGGACTACGCCTTCATCCGGCTGGACCGGGCGCCCCCGCCGCCCTACGCCCCGGCGCCCCTGCGGCCCGACGACCTGCCCATGGCGGTGGGCGATCCCGTGACCCTGATCGGCTTCCCCAACGGCCTGCCGGTGAAGGTGGCCGCCAACGGCGCGGTGGTGGTGCCCCGGGCCGAGCAGCGCGACTTCTTCGAGGCCACCGTCGACGCCTTCGGCGGCAACTCGGGCTCGGGGGTGTACGACGCCCAGGGTCAGGTGGCCGGCGTGCTGGTGCGCGGCGAGCAGGACTACCGCGAGACCGACGCGGGCTGCGACGTGGTGAACACCCTCGACGCCGAGCGCACGCTTGAGGAGGGCGCCGAGGACGTCACCTACGTGGCCCGGGCCGTCGAGGACCTGTGCCTCAACGGGTACCGCGGCGACCGCCTGTGCGTGCCGGGCGATCAGACCTGGTGCTTCCCCTGCGAGGCCGACGCCGACTGCCGCGAGGGCTGGACCTGCCGCGGCTTCGAGGCCAACCAGCGGGTGCGCTTCTGCAGCGCCCCCTGCGAGGCCGACGCCGACTGCCGGGCGGATCACGCCTGCGCCGACGGCGGCTGCACGCCCCGGCTGGCCCCCGCCTGTGTGGGCCCCGACGTGTGGGCCCGCGACGCCTGCCGCCGCAACGTGGCGCCCACCCAGGCCTGCCCCGACGACCAGCGCTGCGGCGAGGGCGTGGCCTGCGAGCCCGCGCCCCCCGGCGACCGCTGCGGCGCGCCCCTGCCCATCGAGGCGGTGAGCCAGGTCATCGAGGGCGATCTGGCCGCCGGGGGCTTCGGGGCCTACGCCAGCGGGAGCTGCGCGGGCCGCGGGCCCGAGGTGGTGTACGGCTTCACCCTCGACCGGCCGCGCCCCTTCGAGGCCACGGCCGTCGGCTTCGACACCGTGCTGCACCTGCGGCGGGGCTGCGACGTCGAGGAGGTCGCCTGCGACGACGACAGCGATCCGCCGGGTGAGCGGGGCTCGCGCATCGCGGCGCTGCTCCCGGCCGGTGACTACCAGCTGTTCATGGACGCCTACGGCAGCACCGTGGGGGCCTACGTCCTCACGCTGACCTTCGGCGAGAGCCCCTGCGAGCCCGTGGTGTGCGCGCCCGGCGAGGCGCGCTGCGACGGCGACGGCGTGGCGACCTGCGCGGCTGAGGCCCCAGACGCCTGCCCCGCCTGGGGGGCCCCCGCGCCGTGTGCAGCGGGCGAGGTCTGCGAGGCGGGCGCCTGCATTGAGGCGCCCCTGGACGCCACCGCGCCGGACGGCGGCCCCCTGGACGGTGGGCTGGCCGACGGGGGCCTCGCGGACGCTGAGCCCGTAGACGGGGCGCCGCTGGACGGGGGCGGGGCTGATCTCAGCCCGCCCGACGCCGCCCTCCTCGACGCGGCCGCGGCGGACGCGGCGCGCCCCGACGCGGCGACCCTCAGAGATTCGGGGGCGGACGGTGGCAATCCACGGCCCGATGGGGCCCCGAGGTCCGATGGCGGTGGGTCCGAGGGGTCATCGGGTGACGGGGGCTGCCGCAGCGCCCCGGGCCCTGCGCCGGC
>JAUHVS010000880.1 GCA_030424955.1 bacterium
TGTCGGGCCCCACGGGGCGCACCTATGTGGGCATCACCCCCAACCTGCAGGCCCGGCTCGCCGCCCACAACGGCGACCGCCCCGGCGGCGCCCGGGCCACCCGGGCCCACCGCCCGTGGGCCTTCGGCGCCGTGCACGGCCCCTACCCTGACCGCGGCCTCGCGAGCCGCGCCGAGGCCTGCCTCAAGCGGCGCCGCGGCCACGCCCGCCTGGCCTGGGTGGCCGAGGGCGACGACCGCTGGCGGCCCGACCAGTGGCCGCTGCCGCTGACCGACGACTGATCCGCTGAAGTTCGCGCGCGGGCCGCGCACAGGGCGCGGCCTCGGCTCAGCGCGCGCCGAGCAGCGCCCGCTCGACGAGCCCCCGCACCACCCGGTGCGCCCAGGGCTCGGCCCCAGGCAGCGGCGTGCAGTAGATGAAGCGCAGGCCAGCGTCCACGGCGCCGCCGTCGCTGATGAGGTTGTCCCCCACCATCACCACCGCGTCCGACACGGGCAGGTCGAGGCCCTGGGCCACCGCCTGCTCGAAGCCCGCGCGGGCGGGCTTGCGGGGCACGCCGGTGACGATGGGCACGCCCAGCGGCAGCAGCGCCTCGGGGTCGTCGGCGTTGGAGTACACCGCCACCCGCAGGCCCGCCGCCTGCAAGCCCGCGATGACCGCGAACACCGACGGCGGGTACTGCCGCGCCCGGTGGGCCACCAGCGTGCCGTCCACGTCGAGCAGCACCCCCCGCACGCCCGCCGCCCACAGGGCCGCGCCGTCGAGCGCCTCCACCCGGTCGATCTGCTGCCAGATCTGCCGGCTGCGCCGCGACAGCACCAGCCGCAGGGCGCGCAGGGTCATGCTGCGGGGGCGCCCCACCTCAGGCGACCTCGAGGGCCGCCGCCGTGGGCGCGAGGGCCTTCAGCGCCTCGAAGAGCAGGGTCTGCTGCTTGAACAGATCGTGCATCGGCGCCTCGCCGTCGTCTGTCAGCGGGCTCTTCCAATAGAAGCTGAGCCACGACTGCACATCGGCGTGCCCGCCCCGGGCGGCCAGATCGAGCATCAGCGCCAGGTCGAGCACGATGGGCGCCGCCAGGATGGAGTCACGGCACAACAGATCGACCTTCATCTGCATGGGGTAGTCGAGCCACCCGAAGAAGTCGATGTTGTCCCAGCCCTCCTTGGCGTCGCCGCGGGGCGGGTAATAGTTGATGCGCACCTTGTGATACAGATCGCCGTACAGCTCGGGATAGACCGCGGGCTCCAGGGTGTCATCCAGCACGCCCAGCTTGGTCTTCTCCTTCGACTTGAAGTTGTCGGGCTCGTCGAGCACCTCGCCGTCCCGGTTGCCCAGGATGTTGGTGCTGAACCAGCCGCTCATGCCCAGGGCGCGGGCCTTGAACATGGGCGCGAGCACGGTCTTCACCAGGGTCTGGCCGGTCTTGAAGTCCTTGCCCGCCGTGGGCACGCCGCGGGTGCGCGCCAGGGCCCGCAGCGCCGGGATGTCGGCGGCGAGGCTGGGGGTGCCGTTGGCGTAGGGCACGCCCTCCATGATGGCCGCGTAGGCGTACAGCATGGCCGGCGAGATGCGCCGGTCGTCGGCGTCCAGCCCGGCCTCGAAGGCCTCGACGCTCTGGTGCGGCTCGGCGGGCTCCTGGTAGGCCTCGGTGCTCGACGCGTTGATCAGCACGCAGCGGCTCAGGTCGTGGTCGGCCTTGAACTGCCGGATGTCGGCGCGCAGCTGCTCGGCGAGCTCGCGGCGGGTGCCCTGCTTCACGTGGGTGCCGTTGAGCCGCTTGACGTAGCTGGCGTCGAAGGCGCCCGGCATGGGCTTGACCCCCCGCAGATCGTCGGCGAGCTGGTCGATGAGCCGGCTGTCGAGCACCTTCGCGTACTCACAG
>JAUHVS010000881.1 GCA_030424955.1 bacterium
CTCGGGGGGCTGCTGATATGAGTATGCGGATCTTCCAACTGATCCTGGCTGCGGCTGCCATGTTGACGCTTGTCGGGGCCGACGGATGCGGCGGCGGCCCGCAGCATCACTGTACGACAGGCCCGGGACAGCAGGCGGAGTGCGAAGCACTGGGCGGCGTCGCACACTGCGCGGCCACCACTGTCGCCTATCCGGGGGGGGGTAGCTGTTTCCCTGACATCGTCTGCCTCGCACCTTACTGCGTGCACGATGACGGGAGCTCAGCCGTTTCCGACAGCCTACACCCACTGACGGCGTGTATTCCCGACTCTGGCCCCTGAGACCCGTACGGCCGATCCCATATATCCATGTGCTCTCCGTGCAAGGCGTTCTTGAGTCTGTCGAGGGGGCTGAACCCTCATTTGCTCCTCAGGTAGTCCTGGGCCAACCGCCTGATGTGCTCAGGGTCGGCCTGTACGCGCAGCACGACGTCTCCGTCCGGGTCCCGGACCCCTTCCAGCTGGCCACGCTTCACGCCCAACACGTCGATCATCACCGGGTCGGCACCCGACGTGGCCGCCACGTAGTAGGTGAAGACGGGCTGGGCCTGCCCTGACCGCAGCAGGCGGCCCTCGCACTGCTGGTGAACGCCAGGGCTCCAGTCGAGCTCACCGAACACGCCGGTGCAGCAGCGAGCCTGCAGGCCGTCCAGGCCGGCGCCCGAGCGAAGGGACATGAAGAGCACGTCCGTCTCGCCAGCCAGGAAGCGGGCGGCCTCGCGCTCTTTCTTCGCCGGGCTCTCGGTGCCGGTGTACCAGGCCGGGTCGAGGTCCTCGAGGAGGCTGGCCCAGATCCCGTAGACCTCCCGATGCCAGCCCCAGACCACGACCGGCTGTCCGTCCTCAACCAGCATCCGCACCAGGCCGGCCACCGCGGGTGCCTTCGCGATCCCCGTGGCCTGGCGCAGCTTGTTGGAGAACTCCGAGGCAGCCTGCATCTTCGCCAGCCCCTTGCCGCCCTGGGCCAGGATGATGCGGGCGAGCTCGGCGGCCGGCTCCCGGATCTCGTCCAACCGCTTGGTGTCGGCCTCGACCTCCTGAACGAAGGTGGTCGCCGGCGGCAGGTCCTGCCCCACGTCGGCCCGAGTCCGACGGACCATCAGGAGCTGCTCTCGGAGGTAGCGCCCGAAGGCCTCTGGGTCCCGCACGCGGGCCTTCCCATCGCGGTCGTAGTAGGCGCTGGTGCACCACTCGCGCAGGAACTCGTCCCGACTGCCCAGGGCGCCCGGGGCGAGGACGTTGATCACCGACCACCACTCCTCCCCGTAGTTGTGGATCGGGGTACCGCTCAACCCGAGGCGGTAGCGGGCGCCCCGCGCGACGTGGTCGGCCGCGCTGTAGCGCAGCGAGTCGCGGCGCCGCAGGGACTGGCACTCATCGACCACGAAGAGCCCGGCGAAGCGGCCCAACGTGTCGGCCCACCCTTCCATCTTCGACTCGGTCACGATCACCACGTCTGGCAGGCGACCCGACTTGTCGGCCATGGGGTAGGGCTTGCGGGTCTTCGCCGTGTGAACCGCCAACCCAGGCAGGAAGCGGGCGATCTCCCGCGCCCACTGGCGAGCCAGGTGCGTCGGGCACATCACCACCGCGGGGAGAGCCCCAGGCAGCGTCATACACGTGAGCGCCGTCACGGTCTTGCCCAAGCCCAGTTCGTCGGCCACCAACAAGCCCGGGGAGCACTCCAAGAGCGCCGCAGCCTGCGACTGGTACGCGCGAGGCGGCAGCGTCATGCCCGCCCCCAGGTTCGGCCGGAACTCGCCCTCCAGGATGCGCCAGCCCGCGTCCAACCGGTCGTCGTGGGCTCGTGCCCGACGGTCGAGCTCGCCGGCGACCCTCAGGGA
>JAUHVS010000125.1 GCA_030424955.1 bacterium
GGCCCTCGCGGCCACGGCGACCGCCTCGCCGCACGACAGCCTGCCCGGCCTGAGCGTCCCCCCCGGCGATCCGCGCCTGGCTGCCCCCATGGCGGCTCCGCCGCGCCGACGGCTGATCTTCCTCGGCCTCGCGCTGGGGATCGCCCTCAGCGCGGCCGCGCTCGCGCTCCGGCCGCAGCCCGGCCTGGCGACCATCGCGGCGACGGTGACGCCCGCGGACGCCCGCGAGGTCCGCCTGTCCCTGGGCCGCGACGAGACCGTGCTCACCGCCGGCACCCAGCTGGAGGCGGGCCGAACGGAGCGCGTCTGCGCCAGCGCCACCGGCTTCGCCGCCCAGTGCCAGCTGATCACCCTGAGCGAAGGGGTCAACCGCCTGCGCTTCGAGCTGGTCGCGGTGCCGCAACTCGACCTCACCGTCGAGCCGCCAGAGGCCCAGTGGACGGCCACCGTCAACGACCTGCCCGTGGACGCCTGGCCCTACGACGGCGTCATCGAGGGGCGCCTCGCCACGATCCGGCTGCACCCCGCCGACGGCTGGAGCGTGGATGGCGACGACCGCCAGATCATCCGGGTGCAGCCGGGCCTGAACGCGCTGCAGTTCCGGCTGCTCCCCCAGCACCGCGCGGACGCCCGGCCCGCCGCCGACGCCGGGCCCGACGCGGGCCGCCCTGCCCTGGACCGTGGCCCGAAGCCACCGCGGGCGGCCCCGCCGCAGCGCGCCCGCGTCGAGCTGACCAGCACACCCACCGCGAGCGTGACCTGCGCCGGACAGCTCCTGGGGCCCACCCCGCAGATCGTGCAGGCCGAGGGCCGCGACGTCGTGTGTACCCTCACCGCCGACGACCACGCCCCCAGCCGGGTGACCATCCGACCGCGGGATGGGCGCGGCCCGCGCCACGTCACCCTCAAGGCCATGGCGCGCCTGACCGCCCGGGCCATCCCGCCCGCCGCCGTCATCTACCTGGACGGCGAGCCCTTGGGCCCGAACCTGATCCGCCAGCACCGCGTCACCCCAGGCCGCCACGTCCTCGACGCGCGGCTGGTCCGCGGGACGAAGACCTTGCGGAGCCCGCCGCTGACCGTTCATCTGGAGCCGGGGCAGACGGTGCACGACGCCTATCTGCTGCAGGTCGCCGTGCCGTCTGAGGAGAGCCCGTGAGCGTAGCCGACACCACCCGCACCGTCATGGCGTCCGTTGAGCGCCTGTCCACCCGCGACTACTCCCTCGAGATCCTCGACGGCCCCGAGGCCGGCCGGATCTTCAAGACCCGCGACCGGGTGGTGCGCATCGGGACCCACCCCGACTGCGACCTGGAGCTGGACGACGGCACCGCGAGCCGGTTCCACGCGCGCATCGAGATGGACGCCTTCGGTCACCGCCTGATCGACGAGGACTCCAAGAACGGCACCGTGGTCAACGGCATGCGGGTGCAAGACTGCTGGCTCACGCCGGGCGCGCAGATCAGCATCGGGGGCACGGCCCTGCGCTATCAGGCCGGGACCGAGCAGGTCGAGATCGCCCTCTCGCAGGGCAACCAGTTTGGCAAGCTCATCGGCCAGTCCTCGGCCATGCGCGAGATCTTCGCGATCCTGCAGCGGGTCGCGCCCACCGACATCACCGTCCTGGTTGAGGGCGAGAGCGGCACGGGCAAGGAGCTGGTCGCCGACGCCCTGCACCTGCACTCGACCCGGAGCGGCGGCCCGCTCGTGGTGTTCGACTGCTCGGCTGTGGCCCCCAACCTGATCGAGAGCGAGCTGTTCGGGCACGTGAAGGGCGCCTTCACGGGCGCCACCAGCAGCCGGGCGGGCGCCTTCGAGCGCGCGGCGGGCGGCACCCTGTTCCTCGACGAGATCGGCGAGCTGCCCGCGGATCTCCAGCCGAAGCTGCTGCGGGCCCTGGAGCAGCGCGAGGTCCGCCCGGTGGGGGGCGATCGGCCCATCAAGCTCAACGCGCGCATCGTCGCGGCGACCAACCGCAACCTGCAAAAGGAAGTGCAGCTCGGCCAGTTCCGCCAAGACCTGTACTACCGCCTCGCCGTCCTGAAGATCGTGCTGCCCCCGTTGCGGCGCCGGCCCGACGACATCCCGCTGCTCGTGCGGGCGTTCCTGGTGGACCTGACCCCCGAGGGCCAGCCCCCCGTGCAGGTGGGCTACGACACCATCGTGAAGCTGCAGCGCCACCGCTGGCCCGGCAACGTCCGCGAGCTGCGCAACTTCGTGGAGCGCGCGGCCATGCTCGCCACCAACAACCGGCTCGAGACCCGCTACCTCGTGCCCCCAACGTTTGGCGACACCCGCACCCAGGAGGGCGAGGCCGCCACCCCGGCGGGCCAGGACGCCCTGCTGGGCGACATTGACTACGACCTGCCCTTCAAGGACGCGAAGGCGCGGCTGGTGGACACCTTCGAGCGGGCCTACTGGCTACGCCTGCTCGACAAGACCGGTGGCAACATCAGCGCCGCCGCTCGCGTCGCGGGTATCCACCGCAAGAGCGCCGAGTACCTGCTCAAGAAGCTCGACGTGCCTCGCCGCGGCGGAGCGCCCGCCGGCCCCGCGCGCGCCGACGCTCACCCACCGGGCCCTCACCCCCCAAGCAGCCACAGCGACCGCCCGGGCCCGACCGTTGCCGCCCGGCCTGTGCATCTGCCACACTCCCGCCATCCAGCCCCACGGGCTGGCACTGCAGGGTCTACCCGTGACGCCCGCCACCGTGACGCCCCACACCGAAGCCCCCCGCACCGTGACGCCAGGCACCGTGACGCCAGGCACCGTGACGCCCCGCACCGTGGCCCCAAGCACCACCATGATGACCAGGGCCGCGCGTGCCCTCGCGGGCCTCGCGCTGCTGCTCACCCTGCCCAGCTGTGGCGCCGAGCGCGCGCTCACCGGCATCTGGCAGCAAGTCTGTGACGAGGACGCCGCCGAGCCCTGTGACGACACGGTGTACGAGCTACACCTGGGCCGCTACGGCACGCAGGTCACCGGCCTGCTGGTGCGCTACAGCTTCGAGGACATCGCGCTGGACCCCTACCAGCGCGCCGACGAGTGCGGCTGCTTCTTCTTGTCGGGGGGCAAGGCGCGCGGCGACCGCCTCAGCTTCGCGGTGCATCAGCCCGAGGCCCCCGGCGTCCCGGACGCCAGCTTCCGCCCGGCCACCCAGTGCGCGCCGTCCGCTCAGGCGCTCCCCCCGGAGTGCGACGACCGCCTCTACGACCTCACCGAGGTCGATGGCGTGCTCGAGGGCTACACGCAATGCGGTGACGTGCGCCGGCCCCTGCGGTTCCAGCAGGTCGCGGGCCGACCGCGGCGAGCGTGCCGCCCGCCCGTGGCCGAGGACGCCCAGTGACCCACGCCGCTCCCCCCCGTGCGCTCGCGCTCGGCCTGCTGTGGCTCTGGCTGGCCTCGACGCCCGCGCAGGCCGCGCCCCCCATCAGCGACGCGGAGCGCCTGAACGCCCCGGTGCCGGCAGAGTTCGAGCGGCCGCAGGTGATCATCTACCCGCTGCTCGATCAGCGCCCGCTGGCCACCGGGGGCGGGGCCGTCTCGCCTGCGCCGGCCTGGGCGCAGCTCATTGCCAGCCTGTCCGCCCGGGCCAACCTCAAGGTGCGCAGCCCCGATGGCAGCGTGGAGGCCATCAGGCGGCGCGCCGGGTACGCGCGCGCGCTCCGGCTGGCCCGCACCACCGCGCGCCGCGGCACCGAGGACTACCAGCGGGCCCGGCTCGAGCGCGCCGCCCGGGACCTCGGCGCGGCGGTGGACGCCATGCGGGAGCTTGAGCACGACGTGGTCGACCCCGACGAGGTCGGCCGGCTGATCCTCCTCAGGGGCCAGGCGCTGCTCGAGGCGGGCGATCGGGACGGCGCGCTGCGGAGCTTCCGAGCGGCGCTCACGATCCAACCCGGCCTGCGCCTCGTGCCGGGCACAGACAGCCCGGCGGCGGTCGCCGCCCTGGACGCCGTCCGATCCGAGCTCGCCGCCGACCCCCCGCTGCCCCAGACCTTCCGGCTGGTGCCGGCCCGCCTCAAGAGCGATCGGCACATCCTGCGCGCCCGAATCGTGGGCGACACCCTCGAGGTGTCCCTCCAGTCCGTCGGGGGGCTGCGGGTGGAGCGCCAGGCCCTGTCGGCGCCTGACGCGGGGGACCGCCTCGCGAGCCGGGTGTGGGCCTGCCTGCCCTTCGGGCGCACGCCGATCAAGCGCCGCCACCACCGGCGCTGGCTCGTCGACGCGGGCTTCAACTACACCGCCTTCGTCAACTCGTCGGTGGTCGACCTGTTCAGCAACGTCGGCGTCGGCGTCAACGCCAGCCTGCTCGCCGCCCCGCACCTCACCCTCGACGCCAACGTCGCCCTCACCAACTCCAACCGCGACCCCAACGAAGATCTGCGAGAAGACATCTCCACCGTGCGGGTCTTCGCCGGGCCCGGCTTCACCTGGACCGCAGGCCCCTTCCGTGCGGGCGCCAACGCCGGCTTCGACCTCGCGACCCTCAGCGACGTCGTGACGACGCGCAACGCAGCGTGCAAGCACTTCTCAGCGGCCGACGCCCACCCGCTCTGCAATCACGAGCGCGACATCAACCGCAGCGGGCGGGCCTGGCGCGCCGGCCCTGCGCTGGCGCTCTCGGCCGCTGTGCACCTGGTCGACGACATCTACCTCACCCTGCGGGTCCGCGGCGGCCTGCTGCTCTACGAGTCCGTCGACAACGGCCTGGGGCCTCCCCTCACGTCCCAGCTCAACCTCGGCTACGCCTTCGACTGACCACCCGCCTTGTCCCGCGGGCCGGACGCGCCTATGGTGCTCAGGCAGGTGCCGATGACCGTTGGTCCGGCCCACGCTGCTCGGTCGGTGGAGCGCATCGCGCTGGTCGGCGGCAGCTCCTGCGGGTGACGTTCGACCTGAGCGCCCGCCGTCACGCCTCGCGAACGAGCCCGTACCGCCTGTCGGTGCAAGAGGGTCACGGACGCGGCCGGCGGCATCGCGCGCTGATAGGTTCCGTCCCTGGGGATCGCCGCCCTACGCAGCACGACAGCACATCCCCCCGCGGCGTGGGCAGACGGCCCGCCGGATCGGCACCTGCACTCTCTTCTGCCAGCCGGCTGTGTGACGGATCACCCGCGTGAGGCGGGCGGCGCTGCGGCGTTTGCTACGGGTGCAGGGGTCTCTACCCGTGCAGGGGTCTCTACCCGTGCAGCGGGCGCTGCGGGTGCGGGCTCAGGCGCCCTGCACCACTGGGTTGCTCACCCGAGCGATGGCGTCGCCTCGACCGTCGACCAGCGCCACCGTACACCGCTGACCGGGCAGCAGCGCGCCCACCCCTTCGGGGGTGCCGAGGGACACCACATCCCCGGGCACCAGTGACATGACCGACGCGACGGCTCGCAGAATCTCGGCCGGGCTGAACAGCAGATCGTCCAGCGCGCCGTCCTGCCTGAGCTCGCCGTCCACCCAGCACCGGATGCGACACCGCCGCCACTCAGGGGGCGGCGCGCGATCGGCGCTCAGCGGACAGAAGGTGTCGAAGCCCTTGGCTCGGGTGAAGCGGCCGCCGTCGGCGCGTTGCAGGTCGCGGGCCGTGACATCGTTGAGGACGGTCCACGCGGCGATGGCCGCCTCGGCCTCGGCGTCACTGGCGCCGGGCCCCAGGGCCCGGCCCATGACCACCGCGGTCTCGCCCTCGTGCTGCACCTGCGCGCTGATGGACGGCAGCCGGATGGCGTCACCGTCACCGATGATCGCGCTGGGCGCCTTCAGGAAGTAGAGGGGTTCGGAGGGGACGGGGTTGCCCAGCTCCAGCGCATGCCGCCCGAAGGTGCGGGCCAGGCACACCACCTTGGGTGGCGGCCACGGCAGCGCGTGGAGCAGGCCGCTCACTTGGGAGGGGTCTTGCCCTTGTCCTTGGGCGGCTCCCACCCGGGCGGGGGGATCTTGCAGGTGCACTCGGTCACCGAGGTGCCCGACTTCATGGCGTCCTCGTAGTGCGTGGCGCACTCCCCCTGCTCGGGGAACTTCATCTCGCGCTTGCGCTTCGCGTCGTACAGGAACCAGTACTCGCAGACGTTGGGCGTCAGCTCGACCATGTTGAAGAACTTGTACTCGCCGCTCGCCGCGTCCTTCGTCCACAGGTGCTCTGCGACGTTGAACTCGAAGGGCGCGTAGCCCTCGGCCTCGAGGCGGATCTTCACGGGCTGGCTGATGTCGAGATCCATGAGGTTCATCGGGGTGCGCCCGATGATCTCCTCGCCGGTGGCCTCGCTCTTGGTGACGATCTTCTCGTCATCCTTGAACACGACGGCCTGCGGCGGGTTCGACTCGATGCGCAGCACGCCGTACTTCTTCTGCTTGGCCTGCTGCTCCTTGAGGTGGGCCTCCTCGATGGCGGCCTTCTCAGCCTTCTTCGCGGCCAGGGTCTCCGGCGACGACACCACCTTGAACTGCCACACGCCGGCACCGGCGGCTGCGATGATCAGCACCCCGAGGATGACGTTCATCACCGACCCGGCGCGGTACTCGTCCTCGTCTTCGAGGACCACCTTGCTCGGATCACCGGCGCCCTCGCCCCGAAGGAACGACGCCGCCGAGGCGTGGTCTTTGTCGACCGGCCAAGCGCGGAACTCGTCGCTCAGGCTGCTCGAGCTCCGACCCGCGCGAGGGATGACAGGGGCCTCAGCCTCGTCGCCGTCGCGGGCCTCAACGCCCTCAGCGTCGTCCGCGTCGGCGCCGTCGCCCTCTTCACCCGCAGCAAGAGAATCCAGGATCTCCTCGCTCGCGAGATCACCGTCTTCGGCCTTGGTCTTCAGCTTCTTCTTGGCCATGCTCTCCGTCCCACTCTGCTGGGAGGCGCCGGATCAGTCGCCGCAGTATTGGAGAATTACTCGCCGGGTGCAATAACGGAACCGGCGGTCGGACCGCAAGTGCGCAATATTGCACCGAGGCGACGGGGCAGACGTCACCTTGACGCTGCCTCCCCCCTCTTCTAGACTCCAACGCTGACTGGCGCAACCCTTCGATTTTCCGAGTGGATCGGGAGCAAGATGTCCGGCGAACGCAAGGAGAACTCGGTCCTGTTCACGCTCAAGGAGCTGAAGGACATCACCTCCGACGAGGCCGCGGCGGCTCCGGCGGCGGCACGCCCCGCGAAGCGATCGTCGTTCATCGACGAGGCGGACGACCTCCTCGCCGACATCCGCAACAGCGTCAGCGCCGATGCGGCGGCCGAGGCTGCGCGCCTCGAGGCCGAGCGCCAGGCCCGCGAGGCAGAGGAGCAAGCGCTCCGCGCGGCCGAGGATCGCGCCCGTCAGGGGCAGGTCGAGGCACGGCTCGCGGCCGAGGAGGCGCGTCGCCGCGCCGCCGCTGAAGAGCGGCAGGCGAGGGCCCACGCCATCGACATCGCCGAGCGGCGCGCCCGCGGCGAGATCATCGAGGAGCCAGAGCCGAAGGCGCCGGTGTCGATGACGCCTGCGGTGCCCACGGCGCCCGCGCAGCCCGAGCCAGAGGGCCGCGGGACCGGCTTCTACCTGACCGTGGTGGGCCTGCCGGTGCTCTGCCTCACGGCGGTCGCGATCGCGCTGATCCTCAAGCCGCACGAGCAGCAGCCCCCGGCCGCTGCTCCACCCGCGGCCCCCATCACCGCTGCCGCGGTGGTGAGTCAGGCGGCCGCCGCCCCGCCAGCGTTCTACGAAGAGGACATGACGCCGGACGCCGAGCCGATCGTGGACGCCGGCGTGCCTGACGCCGAGCCTGAGAAGGTCGCCAAGAAGCGCCCCAAGCGGCGCCCCGCGAAGGGCGCCAAGTCTGCGGCCGCTGACTCCGGCAAGAAGAAGGGTGGGCTCAAGCTCAACCTGGGTGGCGACAAGGGCGGCATCACCTTCTGACGACGGATCAGGCTCGCCCGATTCGCTGCCCTGCCCTGTCGCCCGTCTCGCCCTGAGCCCCGCGCCCCCAGCCTCAGACACCCCTCGCAAGACCGCCGCACTGCCCAGCAGCGCTCGCCTCCGGCCTCAGACACCCCTCGCAAGACCGCCGCGCTGCCCAGCAGCGCTCACGTCCGGCCCCTCAGGGCGTGGGCCGGCCATGCGTCGTCGCGCACCTGTGCAGCGGCCCGCAGGGGCTGACGGAGCGGCTGGTGGGTCGATGGGTCAGCGGGGCCTCAGCGTGGGCCAGGCCACGCAGTCACCGCTGAGGCAGGCAGAGGCGGCGGAGCGTGCGGGTCCTCAGCGCGCCTGCGGCCGAGCTCGCGGGGCAGGCGCGGACACGGACCGGACTACAGGCAGACCCCGAAGCCCCAGCCTGGCTCATTGCGGCAGGCCGTCCCCGCGGCGCACGCGGGCGCCGCGGGATCGCAGAGCGCCAGGCAGACCGAGCCTGCGCCGGCGTTCGCGCAGAACGCGTGATCTGCGCAGTCTGCGCTGGCCTCGCAAGCCCCACCCAGGGGCACCTGCCCCGCCTGGCTGCACTGCCCTTCACGGGCCACGAGGCCGAACGGCCGGCAGTGCTGACCCGCGCCGCAGTCGTCGCGCACCACCGTGCAGTCGGTCTGCAGGCAGAGCCCGAGGTAGCGCGTCTCGTTCGTCGGCGTCCCGGGATCGTCCAGCGTACTGAAGTCAATGCAGGCACGCCCGGGCGTGTCGCACCGATCGATGCGCGGATCGCACAGCTCCCGACACTGGCCACGGCGCGCCCAGTTGCGGGCCGGATCCAGCGGATCGTCCGGGTCGTCGAAGCACAGCTGTCCGCTCGCACACTGCAGGGCGCGATCTGCAGGCGTCCGTCCATCGGTCTGGGCGTCACAGGCCCCACCCTCAGGCACGTTGCCCGCCTCGAGGCACAGGCCGACCTGGGGCTCGCCTGGGTTGGGCACCGGCAGCGGCAGGCAGGTGCCCTGCCACTGGTTCTGGCCGCCGGCCGAGCACGCCCCGTAGACCTCGCCGTTCTGCTCGCTGGCCCCGCACACGCGCCAGTAGCACACCCGATCGTTCGTGAAGCAGGTGCGGTCCACGGGGCACTGGTCATCGCTGGCACACGAGAACAGGCACAGCCCGCCATCGAGCCCGTTGTTGAACAAGAAGCAGGTCTGATCCGGCGCGCCGCACTGGTTGACGTTCAGGCAGTCGGTGAACTCCTGGGGGATGCAGCGCCCGTTGACGCACTGATCTACGCCGGCCACGCAGTGGTAGTCCGTGACGCAGGTGCCGTTCGCGCGCACGCAGTGCCCGCCTTCGCACGCCTCGCCCGCCTGGCACGGGTAGGGACACTCAGGCGGCGCCGGCACGCAAGCCCCCGTCGCGTCGTCGCACGTCAAGCCCGCGCCACAGCCCACCGCGGGCACCCGGCAGTCGGGCAGGCAGATAGACGCCCCGTCGGGCGCCCCCTCAGCGTCTACGGTGGGCAGGCAGGCCCAGTCGGGCCGGCAGGCGCGGGCTGGGCCACACGGGCTGAAGCAGATCTGAGTGTCCCCGCTGGGCAGGCAGCGCCCACCCGCGCAGTCCCCGTCGTCGGAGCACTCCACCCGGCAGAAGCCACCTGGGACCGCGCCCTCGGAGTCGACCTCGGTCAGGCAGGCGCCGCTGATGCAGCCGCCCTCACCCTCGCAGGCCCCGGCCGGCGGCGACTGGCACTGGCCCGTCGCGGGGTCGCACCGCTGGCCCGGATCGCAGGCTACCTGATCGCAGGGGTTGCCCCCGCCGCCCGCGCCGCCCGCACCGCCGACCCCGCCGGCACCGCCGACACCCCCTGCGCCCCCTACGCCGCCTGCGCCCCCCACGCCGCCGGCGCCGCCCGCGCCGCCACCGGCGCCCCCGGCCGCGGCATCACTGGAGACTCGGGCGTCGAGGATCAGGCCGCCGCCCAGATCACGCTGGCTGCCGCCGCCGCTCCCACACGCGGGGTTGAAGGGATCGGCCTCGACCCCATCGGTGCACACCCCGTTGATGCAGGCCCCGGGCCTGAGCGAGCCGTTGGACGAGGCGAACTCGCAGCACGTCCCGCGCCCCACGCCCTCGACCAGGCACTCCTTGTCCCCACCGCTCGCACAGCCAGTCAGCGCCAAGGCCAACGTCGCCGCCGTGAACATCCAGTTCTTCATGACTCCACCTCAGCCGGAACTCCCCGGTCCATCATGCCTGTGTTGGCCGAACATTGCACAGCTGCGCGACACCGGACCCAGCGCCGCCGCCCAGCGAGCGCGCTGTGGAGCCCTTGGCACCCAGATCAGCGGTTCGCCGGCCGCGCTGATCCCCACCCCCCAAAGAGCCGCCGCGCGCCAACACCAGCGCCCGGCCGTCTGTGGGCGCCGGAGACGTCAAGGATCGTTGAAGACGGGCAAGGCCTCACGGGCGCGGGCAGCCCAAACGAAAACGGGCGCCCGTTGGGGCGCCCGTTCTCAGACACTGACGGTCCCAGCCGCGCGCTGCGTGCTAGGGACCGGGCTCGCACGGAGCGCTTACTGCTGCGGCACGCAGATGCCGATGTTGGGGTTGGCGCCGTTGCCAGCGTCATCCCCACCGAACACCTCAGCGAAGCACTGCAGCCCGGCCGGGCAGCCGTTATCGCTGTCGAGGTAGGTGTCGCACAGCTTGATGCACTCGGGCGGCGAGCCCTGGCTCAGGGTCGCGCACAGGTGGCCGACCGGGCAGTTGCTCGCCCCGGTCTCCATGTCGGCGGTACAGGCCTCACCCGTACCGACCGGCGCCTGGCCCGCGGGGGGGGCCTCGCAGAAGCCGGTGATCGTGTCCACGCCCTCACGGGTGCCGATGAAGGAGAAGCCGCACTGCTCGCCGTCGCCGCAGCCCTCGTTCGTCCACGAGTCGCACTCACCGAGGCAGGCGCCCACGGCGATCCCGTTGAAGATGGGCGCGATGCACAGCGACTGGCCCAGGCACAGGCTCTGATCCTGGCCATCGCAGAAGCCAGCGCAGGTCGTGGCGCCCTCATCGAAGAAGTCCTGGCAGATGTGGCCGGCGGTGCAGCCCGCGGCGCCACCCCAGTAGGTCTGGGGGTCGTCCGCACAGGCGTCACCGTGCACGCCGGGGCCGCTCGGCGCTGCGGCGCAAGCGCCCAGCGTGTTGCCGTCCTGGTCGTCCGCGCCGAGCACGCAGGCCTCGCCCTCGTCACACCCCTCCTGGGTGAACATGTTGCAGCCCGAGTAGCAGAACTTCCACTGCACGCCGTCGAGGCGGTCGGTGTAGTCGATGCAGCGCTCGCCCTCGTTGCAGGCGTCGCCCTCACCGCAGGGGCGGCGGCACTCGCCCAGTTCGCACACGAGGCCGGTCTGGCAGGAACCCTCGGGCGCCATGGGGTCGAAGCCGCACTCCTCGCCTTCGCCGCGCATGCCGGCGGGGAAGCAGAAGGTCGCGGGGTCGTTGCGGGCACAGGTCGCGCCCTCGCCGCAGCTCAGGTCCTCCTGGCCGGGCACACAGTCGTCACCGGGGACGCAGAAGCCGGGCGACGGGTTCGGCGGCTCGATGGTGTTGTCG
>JAUHVS010000882.1 GCA_030424955.1 bacterium
GCCGGCGTCGGGGCTGTTCCAGAGTGGCGCACTGGGGCGCGGATCTGTGTCCCTTCTGACATCCCCTTTTCTTTGAATATTTCCAAGGGTCGATGAGGGGGGTGCACTTGGCGCGGGAGGCCCCGGATGACCCTCAAGACCCTCAAGACGATGTTCACAGCCGTAGGCCTGCTGGCCTTGGTCGCGGGGCCAGCCCTCGCGAAGCCGGTCACCATCGATCTGCCGATCAGCAAGTTCGCCCGCTCGGCGCAGGAGTCGGTGGTGGCGCACTGCAGCCGTGGCGAGCAGGTGGCGTTCGAGAAGGCCACCCACGACGCGTCGCTGCTGGCCCCGGCCACCAAGGCCTACATCAACAAGCGCCTGCGTGGCGCCGAGCCCGTCGCGCTGGTGGTGCGGATCCACGGGTTCACCTGGTCGGCCGGCGAGGCCCTCGCCCGCACGAAGGCCCTGGTCCAGATCGACGCGCAGCTGCTCAGCAACAAGGCGTCGGCGGGTGAGGTGGTCGAGCTGCCCTTCACCGACGAGGGCCGCGTGGGCGGCCACAGCGTGGTGTTCCGCTACGCACTGGAGGGCGTCAAGGACGCCGACGAGGTGGCCGTGGCCAGCGAGCTCGTCGCCGCGGGGCTGTGCTTCAACAGCCGCGACAAGGACCGCGCCGCCGCCATCGTGCGGGTCACGGTGTCGCTGGAGCTGCAGGAGTAGGTCGGCCCACGGGCCCACACAGTTTCGGGTGTGGTCGGCACCTCCTCCGCCGCCTGCACCCAGGCCCGCACGGGCCTGCGGTGACGCCCCTCCCGCCCCTCAGGGGCGTCGCCGCCCCGCCGCGGGTGACCGCCGGTCGTGTATCGGTGGGTCGCCCGCGGCCCTTCCTCATCGCAGACCGCGCCGGGCCAGACGGCGCCCAGGCCGATGCCGGGCCTGGGCTGGCACGGCGTGGACCGCGGCGCTCGGCCTGAACGGCCGGCACGGATGCCACTGACATGGGTTTGAGTGGGACGCTGTCGACGCGCGCAAGATCGTGCCTCGCCCAGGGGGCTGCGGGGTGCGCCCCCCGGGCGAAGCGACGAAGCAGGGACGGTCGGGCGGCCGCCCACAGGATTGAGGGCCGCCGCCCGACACGGGGAGACAAAGGTGACCGGGCAGGGCGCGGCGGGGGTCGCACCCCGCCCGGTCGAACGAGCTGGGCCGGTCGGGTGGCCGGCGTTCGGGGTCTCTGACCGGCGGCACCCGGGGGAGTCACATCCGCACGACATTTTTTTGTGCGGACCTCGGTCGGTGGAGAAAGGTGACTTGTGTCCCCAACTTCGGTATGAGTGCTTCATATACCTACATGGGGGATGGAGGCTCACAATGTCCTACATCCGGACAACGTCTCGAATGCGCTGGTTCTGGCAACTGCTGTTGGCGGCGCTGCTCACGCTCGCGCTGCCCGCCGCCGCAGGGGCACAGGCCCTGATCGAGGGGCTGGGCGGGCCGGCCGGGTTCGGGGTCAACCAGCTCCCGCGCTCGGACGATCTGAGCACCGGGCCCATCGATCTGCGGGGGGCCTTCCCCAACGGGCTGAACTTCTTCGGGCAGGTGCACACCGAGTTCTGGATCAACACCAACGGCAACGTGAGCTTCGGCGGCGAGCTGCGCGCCTTCACGCCCGATCCGTTCCCCATCGCCGATCAGCCGCTCATCGCGCCCTTCTGGGCCGACGTGGATCTGGAGGGCGTGGCGCCGGGGGTCGACAACGGCCTGTACTACGCCGTGCTGCCCGGCCGGGTGATCGTCACCTGGCACGAGGTCGGCTACCACAACCGCCACACCGACCGGCTCAACACCTTCCAGCTGGTGCTGATCAACCGCGCCGAGATCGA
>JAUHVS010000126.1 GCA_030424955.1 bacterium
GTGGTAGTGCGTCGACAGCGCGTTGAGCTCGTGCACCTGGATCCAGCGCCCGTACCGCCGCAAAGCCTCGCCGATGACCCCCACGAACAGCGCGTTGGTCTCGGCCGACGGGCGCAGCAGCCGCGTCGCACGGTGCGTGCGCGCCATCACCTCCACGGTGCTGCCGTCTGGAAAGTAGCGCTGGTTGCGTCCCATGCCCGGGGGCGCCCGCGTGCCGTGGCCTTACAGACCTATCGGACACCCGCGCCACCTGTTGATCGGCGCCCTGCGCTTTGCACCCAACCCTTTGAAATCAAAACCCAAAAAAGCGCACCCCCTCACGGCCCATCGGGCGGGCCCGGCATCGGGCGGGCCAGGCATCGCCCGGCGCAAAGCCTGCTCCCGCGGGGTGAAGCGCCCCGTCCACGGGCCACGCCAGCGGCGATGCCAGCCATCGTCGAGCACGCGCCCACGCCAGCGCGGCGATCTCACGGATGACGCGGACGACGGGAGCACGCGCCGACAAGCTGCTAAACTGCCCCACCACCCACACCGCGCAGGGATCCATGCACCGCATCATCCAGCCCGACGGCTGGCCCCCCGCCCGGGGCTACAGCAACGGCGTGCTCGCTGAGGGGCGCCCGCTGGCCATCGCCGGCCAGGTGGGCTGGACCCCCGCCGGCGTCTTCGAGGCCCACGACTTCCTCGGCCAGTTCGCCCAGGCCCTCGCCAACGTGCGCGCCGTCCTGGACGCAGCTGGTGGCGAGCCCGCGCACATCATCAAGATGACCCTCTACGTCACCGATCTGCCCGCCTACCGCGCGAGCCTGCGCGACCTGGGCCCCATCTGGCGCGCCCACATGGGCCGCCACTTCCCGGCCATGGCCCTGGTCGGGGTCACCGGCCTGGTCGAGCCCGACGCCCTGGTCGAGATCGAGACCCTCGCCGTGCTCCCGCCCGCCGCCCCCTGAGAGGACGCCCATGACCCCCACGCACTGCCAGCTCGACATCGTGGCCGACCACGTCGGCGTCATCACCCTGGCCCGCCCCGACCGCCTCAACGCCCTCACCTTCGCCAGCTACGCCGAGCTCCGCGACCTGTTCGCCTGGCTCAACACCCAAGACCAGATCCGCGCGGTGGTCCTGACCGGCGCCGGCCGGGCCTTCTGCAGCGGCGGCGACGTCGAGGACATCATCGGCGAGCTGTTCAGCCGCGACATGCGCGGCCTGCTCGAGTTCACCCGCCTGACCGGCGCGCTGATCCAGAACATCCGCGCCTGCCGGGTGCCCGTCATCGCCGCGGTCAACGGGGTGGCCGTGGGGGCCGGCGCGGTCATGGCCCTGGCCGCCGATCTGCGCCTCGCCAGCGAGCGCGCCCGCTTCGGCTTCATCTTCCCGCAGGTGGGCCTCTGCGGCGCCGACATGGGCGCCACCTACCTGCTGCCCCGGGTGGTCGGCCTGGGGCACGCCTCCGAGCTGCTCTTCACCGGCGACATCATCAACGCCGACCGCGCCGCCCAGATCGGCCTGGTGAACCGCGTCGTGCCCGCCGAGGATCTGCGCGCCGACGCCATCGCCCTCGCCACGCGCCTGGCCCGTGGCCCAGCCTTCGCCCACCAGATGACCAAGCAGATGCTCGAGGACGAGGCCACGCTGAACCTGCGCGAGGCCATCGAGGCCGAGGCCCAGGCCCAGGCGATCTGCATGGTGCACCCCGACTTCCGCGAGGCCCACGACGCGTGGCAGGCCAAGCGGCCGCCGGTGTTCGAGGGCCTGTCCCCGCTGCCCCCGCCCGGCGAGGCCGAGCCGTGAGCGCCCCCGCCTGGCCGGTCGGGCTGTCCACCGATGACCTGGGGCTGTTCTTCGCCCCCCACCACGGCGCCGTGGCCGACGCCGCCCGCCAGGTCGCCGGCGCGTGGCCCGTGGGCACCCACGGCGATGACGCCACCGCCACCCGCGCCGCCGCCCGCGCGCTGAGCGCCGCCGGCCTGTTGGCCTGGACCGTCCCCGAGCGCTTCGGCGGCGCCGCCCACGGCCGCCCCGACGCCCTCGACGTGCGGGCCCTGTGCCTGGTGCGCGAGGCCCTGGGCCAGGCCGACGGCCTGCTCGACACCGCCTTCGCCATGCAGGGCCTGGGCAGCTACCCCATCACCCTCGCCGGCACCGACGCCCAGAAGGCGCGCTACCTGCCGGGCGTGCTCGCGGGCGAGCGCCTGGGGGCCTTCGCGCTCAGCGAGCCCGACGCCGGCAGCGACGTCGCGGCCATGGGCTGCCGGGCCACCCGCACGGCCGGCGGCTGGCGGCTCGACGGCACCAAGACCTGGATCAGCAACGCCGGCGTCGCGGGGCAGTACGTGGTGTTCGCCACCGTCGATCCAGCGGCGGGGCGCCGCGGCATCACGGCCTTCATCGTCGAGCCCGACGACCCCGGGCTCACCGTCGAGGCCTTCGAGGTCATCGCGCCGCACCCCATCGGCACGCTCCGCTTCGACGGCTGCACCCTGCCCGCCGACCGCCTGCTGGGCGCCGAGGGCGGCGGCTTCACCCTCGCCATGGCCACCCTCGAGGCCTTCCGCACCACCGTCGCGGCCGCCGCCGTGGGCATGGGCCGCCGGGCCCTGCACGAGGCCACCGCCTACGCCCGCGGCCGCCACCAGCTCGGCCAGGCGATCATCCGCCACCAGCAGATCGGCGCCTACCTGGCCGACGGCCGCACGGAGCTCGACGCGTCGCGGCTGCTGGTCTACCGGGCCGCCCACGCCAAAGACACCCAGCCCCGGGCCACCGTTGAGGTCGCCATGGCCAAGCTCTTCGCCACCGAGGCGGCCTTCCGGCTCATCGACAAGGCGGTGCAGATCCACGGCGGGCTGGGGGTGAAGGTGGGCTCGGTGGTGGAGCGGCTCTACCGCGAGATCCGCGCCCTGCGGATCTATGAGGGCACCAGCGAGATCCAGCGGGTGATCCTCGCAGCCGATCTGGCCCGCGGCGCGGGCTGAGCGCGCCGGATCACCCCACGGCGGCCAGGCGGCAGCCGCGGCCGATCAGTCGTCCAAGCCGTCCTCGGTGCCCTCGGCGCCGGTGACGACCTTCTCGAGCCGACCGAGCTGGGCCCGCAGCGCCGCGACCTCGCGGCGCAGGGCCAAGAGCTCGCCCGCGGATCCCCCCCCGCCCATCAGCGCCAGCGCCCGGCGCAGGGCAGACGGCGTCGCCACCAGCGGCCGCAGCGGGTGCCCCGTCGCGAAGCGCAGCTCGTCGAGCAGCTCCTGGTCGGCGGGATCGGCCACGGCCAGCACCAGCACGTCGTCCTCGAGGCGCAGGGGCACCGCCAGCCGCCGGCGGGCGAAGTCGGGATCGATCAGGGTCGTCATGCCATCGGCTGGCGCGGCCAGATCGGCCTCGGTGGCCATGGGCAGGCCCAGCTGCCGGGCCAGGGCCTCGGCGATGGCGGCCTCGGTGCAGCGCCCCTCGCGCACCAGCGCCTCGCCCAGCCGCTCGCCCGTGCGCGCGGTGGTCCTCAGCGCCTCTCGCAGCTGCTCGGCGTCGATGACCCCGGCGCTCACCAGCCTGTCGCCCAACCGAACCATGGCCCCTCCCCCACGCGCTCACCGCCGGGGCGCAGGCCCCGGGCCCCCTCAGTATCGACCACCCGCCCGCCCGCCTGCACCCACCGGCCGAGCGCGACCCCCCCGCCGACCGGGGCATCCAATGGCGCCGCGGGTGCGGGCGCGCCGCACGCGGGTTGACCCCACGCGCCAATCGGGGCAGGTATCGCCTCCTGACGCCCCCTCCAGACGCTCGCCGAAGGTGCCCCATGGAAGACCACGTCAAGTCCCTCCTCGACGCCCTGCCCCTCCCGGGCGATGACGCCCGCACGGTGGCCGCCACCGTCAAAGAGGTGGAGTTCGAGGACGGAGAGCTCACCGTCGTCTTGAACCTGACGGGCGTCGATCGCGCCACCCGCCACCAGATCGAGGACGCCGCCGTGAAGGCCCTGAGCGGCCAGAACGGCGTCGACGAGGTCTACGTGGAGGTCGAGGTCGACGACCTGCCCCAGTACGAGACCCGCCAGGAGCCCGGCCTCAGCGTGCACGGCGGCGCCGCCGCCCCGACGCCCCCCAAGAAGGCGCTGAGCGACGTCAAGCACCTCATCGCCGTGGCCAGCGGCAAGGGCGGCGTGGGCAAGAGCACCGTCGCCGTCAACCTGGCCCTGTCCCTCAAGGCCCGCGGCGCCCGCGTGGGCATCGTGGACCTCGACATCTACGGCCCCTCGGTGCCGATCCAGCTCGGCGTCGCCTCGGCCAAGCCCGGCGTGAGCGACGACCAGAAGCGCTTCGTGCCCGTCGAGGCCTACGGCCTGAAGGTCATGTCCATCGGCTTCTTGGTCGAGGACGACACCCCGGTCATCTGGCGCGGGCCCATCGTGGCCAGCGTGGTGAAGCAGTTCCTCGACGACGTGGAGTGGGGCGCCCTCGACTACCTGGTCATCGACATGCCCCCCGGCACCGGCGACGCGCAGCTCACGCTCACCCAGTCCGCGCCCATCACCGGCGCCGTCATCGTGACCACCCCCAGCGAGCTCGCCCTGGTGGACGCCATCAAGGGCCTGCAGATGTTCCGCAAGGTCGACACCCCGGTGATCGGCCTGGTGGAGAACATGAGCCACTACGAGTGCCCGGAGTGTGGCCACACCTCCAACCCCTTCAACTCGGGCGGCACCCAGCGCATCACCGAGCAGTTCGGCGTGGGCCTCATCGCGAGCATCCCCATCGACACCGAGATCCAGCGCGGCGGCGACAACGGCAAGCCCGTCAGCGCCGTGCGCCCCGACTCGCCCCAGGCCGCGGCCTTCCTGAGCCTGGCCGACGCGGTCATCGAGAAGGTGCCCTTCGCCGAGACCCCCAAGGCCGAGAAGAAGGGCTTCCTCGCGGGCCTCTTCAAGAAGTAGACGCCCAGCCCGCCTCCCCCGAAGGGCGCCCCGGCGCGCCCCGCGCCCCTCAGGGCCGCAACGCCTCGAAACTCCTCAAGAAGTTCAGCCCCAGCGCCTTGCGGATGCGCCCCTCGGGCCAGCCCGCCTCGCGCAGGCCGTGCACCAGCCGCAGGTAGCCTGCGTCGCCGCTGCCCATCGCCTTGGGCGGGCGGATGGCGCCGTCGTAGTCCGTGCCCAGGGCCACGGCGTCCTCGCCGCCCACGCGCACCACGTGATCCATGTGGCGGATCACCTGGGCCAGGCTCTTGTCGCCCCCCAGGAAGCCCGCGTGGATCATCACGCCCACCACCCCGCCGCGGTCGGCGATGGCCCGGATCTGCCCGTCGTCGAGGTTGCGCCAGTGGCGGTGCACGCCGTCCACGCCGGTGTGGGTCACGATGGGCGGCAGGTGGGGATCGTGCACGTCCAGCGCCTGCCAGAACCCGTCGGGGTGGATGTGGGCGAGATCCACGAACACCCGCGCGGCGTTGAGCGCCTCGACCTGCGCCCGCCCCGCGTCGGTGAGCCCCGTCGCCCGCCCCGGCACCCGCAGGGGGCTGCTCGTGGCGCCCAGGGCCGAGTCCGTCAGGTGCACCAGGGTCACCCGGGTCAGCAGGCCGTCCGGCAGCGCCGTCACCGCGCCCCCGTCCAGCGCGTTGCCCCCCTGCACGCTCAGCAGCACGGCGTGGGCGCCGCGGGCCCGCACCGCGCGGTACTCGCTCGCCGTGCGGGCGAAGGCCAGCCAGCCCTCGCTCGCGGCCACCAGCGCCTGCATGCGCCCGACGTTCGCCACCAGGTGCCGCCAGCGCCCCGCCCGCCGGCGCGCGATGTTGGTGGTGATGGACCACATCGCGGCCGACAGCCCGCCCCGCGCCATGCGCGGCAGGTCCAGGTGCCCGAAGAAGTGCCGCCCCAGCGGCCCCCCATCGTGCTCCGCGAACACGTCGTAGGCCCACAGCCTCGGGGGGATGAAGGTGTCGATGTGCAGGTCGATGAGCTCGGCGTCCCAGGCGAGGGCGACGCTGTCCTCGGCCACGCCGAAGCGCGCCGCGACCTGGGCTGATGTCTCGCTGGGACGCACGGCTGCTCCTTGTGCCAAGCGGCGCTGAGAGAGAAGGTAGGCCAATCCGCCTCACGCGCGAAGGGCTGCCCCATGACGCCGTACGACGCCCCGCCGCCGGTGCCGGCCACCCACATCGACCTGTACCAGCTCACCAGCCTGGTCCCCCACTGGGACGCCGGCCTCGGCCGCACGCCGGTGACCATGGCGTTCTTCAGCCGGCGCCTGCCGCGCGCCCCCGACGGCGCGCCCGCGCGGGGCTACCTGCTGTGGGCCGGCCTCGCCCGCTGCCTGCGCTGGCTCGAGGCCGCGCGCTTCGACGACGGCCACCTCGACACCCTCGCCGCCCACCCGCTGCTGGGCGCCGCCCTGACCGCCCGGCCCGACCTGCGCCGGGCCCTGGCGGACTGGCGCTTCGAGGGCGTCATCGAGGCCCCCAAGGAGGGCACGCCGCTGTTCGCCGGGCCCGCCGTCGACGCCCGGGGCCACCGGCTGCAGGTCACCGACGTGGCGCCCACCGCCTACACACCCTACCTGCAGATCCGCACCTCGCTGCTGTCGGCCAAGCTCATCGAGACGCCGCTGCTGTCGATCATCAACCACATGACCATGGTGGCCTCGAAGGCCGCCCGGGTGGTCGAGGCCGCGGGCGACCGGGCCGTGCTCGAGTTCGGCACCCGGCGCACCCACCCCGAGGCCGCCGTGGACGCCGCCTACGCCGCCTACCTGGCGGGCGCCGCGGGCACCAGCAACGTCGAGGCCCACCACCGCTACGGCGTGCCCGTGCTCGGCACCATGGACCACTTCGCCGTGCAGGCCTGGGAGCAGCCGGGCGTGCCCCGCCACGTCACCGAGCGGCGCTTCTTCGAGGCCTTCTACCGCGCCTACCCGAAGGGCAGCGTGCTGCTGGTCGACACCTACGACGCCTACGGCGCGCACACCGGCATCCGCAACGCCGTGGCGGCCACCGGCGGGCAGCTCAAGGGCATCCGCCTCGACAGCCGCATCAACGCCGACACCGTGCGCGAGGCCCGCGCCCTGCTCGACAGCCTGGGCGCGAAGCACGCCACCATCGTGGTCAGCGGCGGCATGGACGAGCACGCCATCCACGCCCTGGGCGACGCCCCCGTGGACGCCTTCGGCATCGGCGAGCGCATCGTCACCAGCCCCGACGCCCCGGTAGGCGTGGGCGCCGTCGGCAAGCTCGCCGAGATCGGCGGCCGGCTGACCATGAAGCTGGCCCGCGGCAGCGGCAAGGCCACCCTGCCCGGCCGGGTGCAGGTCTACCGCCACGAGGGCGTCGACACCGTGGCCTGCCACGACGAGGTGCTGCCCGGCGAGCCCCTGCTCGACGTGGTCTGGGACGGCCGCGGCGCGCTGCCCCAGCCCAGCCTCGACGCCCGCCGGGCCCACGCCCGCGCCAGCCTCGCGGCCCTGCCCGCCGACGCCAAGACCCCCCGAGACTGCCCGGTGCGCGTCAGCGCAGCCCTGGCCGACCGCGTGCGCGCCTGCGTCGCCGAGGATCACCCATGAGCGCCCCCGATCCCCTCGCCGCCCGCCTGCCCTTCGACACCCACACCGTCGCCCTGGGGGACGGCCCCGTGGGCCTGATCATCGTCGACGCGGGGGTGGCCTTCACCCGCGAGGGCAACCTGGCCGATCCCACCCACATGGTGCCCATGGTGCGCCGCATCGACGCCGAGCACCGCGCGCTGACCGCCGCCCTGGGCGACCGCCTGCACACCCTGTGCTTCCTCGACACCCACGAGGCCGACATCCCCGAGCCGCCCTACCCGCCCCACGGCATCAAGGGCACCGGCGAGGAGGCCATCGACCCCGAGCTCGAGTGGCTGCTCGACGCGCCCCAGGTCACGGTGATCCGCAAGGACTGCATCAACGGCTTCGTGGGCGCCATCGACCGCCGCACGGGCCACAACGCCTTCACCCAGTGGGTCATCGACCACGGCCTGCGCACCCTGCTGGTCACCGGCGACTGCACCGACATCTGCGTGAGCGACTTCGTGCTGAGCACCCTGTCGGCCCGCAACCACGGCCTGCTCACCGCGGCCGATCCCGACGCCGACCGCGCCGGCTACGTGGCCGACGTCACGGGCCTGCGGGTGGCCGTGCTAGCCGACGCCTGCGAGACCTTCGACGCCCCCGGCGTGCACGAGCGGGTGGCCGCCCACCACGTGGGCCTGTGGATGATGGCCGCCCGCGGCGCGATCATCGCCGAGGGCTGGACCCGGTGACCACGCCCGACCGCCCCCTGCGCATCCTGCACGTCTACAACGAGCTCAACCCCCTCAACGGCGGGCCCCCGCGGGTCATCCGGGGGCTGGCAGCGGGCCAGCGCGACCTGGGCCACAGCGTGCGCTTCGCCAGCGCCGATCCGCCCGACGATCCGGGCGTGGCGCGGTTCTACGGCGAGCACCTCGACCCCCTGCCCGAGCGCGTGGTCTTGAGCCGGGATCCGCGCTCGGTGGCCCGGCTCGCCCGGTGGATCCGCACCAGCGACGTGGTGCACCTGCACGGGATCTGGCCCGTGCCCGACGTCGTCGCCGCCGATCTGTGCCGGCTGCTGCGGGTGCCCTACGTGCTGGCCCCCCACGGCTCGCTGCACGCCGGCGCCCTGGCCGAGAAGCCGCTGAAGAAGCGCGTCGGCCAGCACCTGCTGGGCTTTGGCCGCATGGTGAAGCACGCCGCCGCGCTGCACTGCCTCAACCCCGACGAGCAGGCCGGCATCGCGTGGCCGCACACGGGCCGGCCGGTGGTGATCCCCAACGGCGTGTTCCCCAATGAGTTCGAGCACTTGCCACCCCCTGCCGTGTTCCGCGACACGGTGGCCGGGCTCGGCGACGCGCCCTACATCCTGTTCCTGTCGCGGCTGCACCCGGGCAAGGGCTGCGCTGAGCTGGGCGAGGCCTTCGGGCAGCTCGCCGCCCAGCGCCCCGACCTGCACCTGGTGGCCGCCGGCCCCGACCAGGGGGGCGCGGCGCTGCTGGCCGAGGGCGCCGCGCGGCACGGCGTGGGCGACCGCCTGCACGTCGTGGGCATGCTCGACGGCGACCGCAAGCACGCCGCCTTCGCCGGCGCCGCGGTCTACTGCCTGCCCAGCCACCACGAGGGCTTCAGCATGGCCATCACCGAGGCCCTGGCCTGCGGCCGCCCGGTGGTGATCACCCCCGAGTGCCACTTCCCGCAGGTGCGCGACGCCCGCTGCGGCGTCGAGGTGCCCCGCGACCCGCCGGCCCTCGCCGCCGGCCTGGCCACCGTGCTGGACGCCCCCGACGCCGACGCCATGGGCGCCCGCGGCCGCCAGCTTGTGCTCGACCACTACACCTGGCCGCGCATCGCCGCCCAGACCGTCGACCTGTACCGCACGGTGTGTCACCCAACCCGTCGCGGCGAGTAGCACAAGCGAAGCTCCGAGCGTATTATTGGCAAGACCTGTCAATTTTCTACGCGAGGCGGCATGTTTCTTCGGTTTTCAGTCGAGAATCACCGCTCCCTCCGCGATGAGACGGTGCTCAACTTCATCTCGACATCCCGCTCCGACGCCCCGACGCTCCGATTCCCTCGCGCGCACACGCAGCATGGCGTCCTGCCGGCCGTTGGCATCTGGGGCGCCAACGCAACGGGCAAGTCGAACCTCGTCGACGCCCTCTGCTTCTTCCGCACGGCCGTCCACGACTCCCAGGCCCGTTGGCGTCCCACCGAGTCCATCAAGTGGCACCCGTGGTGCTTGAACCGGAGCACCGACGCGGCGCCAACGCGGATGGAGATCGAGCTGCTCATTGGGGAGGCCCGCTACGCCTTTGGCTTCGCCTACCGCGACACGGGCTTCGTCGAAGAGTGGCTCTATCGCTGGGAGACCTCCCGCCGACAGGTGCTCTACCACCGCGATGAGGCGAGCGACGACGTCTGGTACTTTGGTCCGTCCTTCAGCGGCCCCAAGGCCCAACTCACCGATACGGTGCGCCGCAACAGCCTCCTGCTGTCGGCGGCGGCCCAGGCCAACCACCCGATCGCTTTGCCGGTCTACACGGCGATCGTCGACCGGATCCGGCGAGAGCGCACCATTCGATTGTCGGGGTACCCGGTCTTTCACCACGAGCACCCCCTGCTCGCGGACGGCTACCGCCCACAACTCCTTCGGCTTCTCCAGGCGGCCGACCTGGGCGTCTCGGATGTGATGCCAGCGCAACTGGAGGACCAGCTCGACGGCCTGCCTGAGCCCATGAAGCAGCTGCTCTCGGCCGCCGACATCAAACGAATGGAGGAGGACCTTCAGTCGCAGCGCTTTCTCAAGTTGATCCGGGGCGGGTCAGCGCCCTGGTCGCTGCCACCCGAAGACGAGAGCCGCGGGACGCAGATCCTGCTGGCTCGCCTGGGCGACATCATCACAGCCTTGTCCGACGGCGTGCTGCTGGTGATCGACGAGATCGAGACCAGCCTGCATCCCGATCTGTGTCACGCGCTGGTGGGTGCGTTCACGTCCAAGCAGTCGAACCGCCGCGGCGCGCAGTTGCTGTTCACGACCCACGACAGAGGGCTGCTCGACACCCTGCGAACCGACGAGATCGTGTTGATGGACAAGCGCGCAGACGGCAGCACCGAGATGGCGGCCGCGTCCGACTATCGCGTCCGCGCTCGCGACAACCTGCGCCTCGCCCATGAGGCTGGCCGGATCGGCGGCGTGCCCGTACTCGGCAACCTCATCGAGTTGATGGGTGAGGCCCATTGACCCGGCCGAGACGCTCACTCCCGCCCAGCAAGTCAACCCGTCGTGGACACAGCGGCCGGGCGACCAGACCCACGCTCCTGGTGGTCTGCGAGGGCAAGACCGAGCACGATATCCTCGACAAGCTGCGGCAGCGCTGGCGAATTGCCAGCGCCCGAATCACCTTCGATCCGGAAGCTGGCGTACCGAGCACCGTGGTCAGACGGGCCAAGGCGTTGAAGCAGGCGCATACGCCGGAAGAGACCTGGGTCGCCTTTGATCGCGACGAGCACCCCTGCTGGTCGGCGGCCATTGATCAGGCGCACGCCAACGGCTTCAAGCTGGCGATCAGCAATCCATGCATCGAGCTGTGGGGCATGCTGCTGCATCACGACCAGGCCGCCCATATCGAGCGACACCCGGCGCAGTCACGCCTCAAGCGCATTCATCCGGCCTACTGCCATCAGAAGAACCCGGTCTTTGACTTGGACTCGGTCCTGACAGCCTTCGAGGCGGCCCACACGCGGGGGCAAGCCCTCCGAGCGCGCGCTCAGGAGTTGGGCGACC
>JAUHVS010000127.1 GCA_030424955.1 bacterium
CCGAGGCCAACCCCCTCGCCTGGGAGATCTGCGAGGCCTACTGCCCGATCAACTTCGGGCCGGGCAGCCTGTCGTCGTGTGAGGCCACCGCCGCGGGCCTCACCTGCCAGTGGGCCGAGTGGTGCGGCGTCGGCCGCCGGCCCGCGGGCGCCGCCCTGGCCGACGCAGGCGCCGCCGGGGGGCTGGGGCCCTGGCTCGGCGCGGCCGCGGGGCTCGAGGCGGCCGCCGTCGAGGCCTTCGAGGCGCTGGGCGCCCGGCTGGCCAGCCTGGGCGCGCCGCCGCCCCTCGTGGACGGCTGCTCGGCCGCCGCCGAGGACGAGCGGCGGCACGCCCGCAGCGTGCGGGCGCTCGCGCAGCGCTACGGGGACGACCTGCGGGCCTGGCGCGCCCCCGAAGGGCCCACGCCGACGCCGCTCGCGCTCGCCGTGGAGAACCGCGTCGAGGGCTGCGTCCGCGAGACCTTTGGCGCCGCGGTGGCGGCCTACCAGGCGGAGCGGGCGACGGATCCGGCCATCGCGCGGGTGATGGCCACGGTGGCACGGGAGGAGGCCGAGCACGCCCGGCTCGGCTGGCAGATCGCCGCGTGGCTCGAGGCCCAGCTTGATCCCGCCGAGCAGGCCGCCGTGCAGGCCGCCGCCGACGACGCCATCGCCCGCCTCAACGTGCCCACCCTGCCGGCCGCCGACGCCGCCCGCGCCGGGCTGCCGGACGCCGCCGCGGCCCAGGCGATGCGCCACGCGCTGGCGCCCCTCTGGGGCCACGCGCCACAGGCCGTCATCGAGGCATAGCCCAGCCAGCGCGCTGTCAGCCGGCCATGGGGGTGGCCGTCTCACCCCCCGGGGCGCGGCCGTGGGCGCCTCCCTTGCCGCGATCGGGCCGCGGCCCACCTGGGCGCCCATCGAGGGGAGCGGCCCCGAGCCGACCCATGAAGGCCTCGGCCGACCACGCCTTGACCCACTGCACGTAGGCCTCGGCCGGCGGGCAGCAGGTAGAAGGTCGGCCGCGAGAGCAGCGTCTTGTCGACCAGGAACCCCCGCGAGGCCACGGTCATGTCGTACTGGTTCGAGGAGTGGTGCACCTGGTGCATCGACCAGAACAGGCCCGTGCGGTGCGCGAGGCGGTGGTCCACGTACCAGGCCAGGTCGTACAGCAGGAACGCGAGCAGCCAGCCGCCCGCGCCGTCATCGAGGGTGACCAGCCGGGCGCCGTCATGGATCAGCGCCATCAACGCCACGGGCACGACGGCCCCCAGCCACAGATCCATGCCCAGGAACCCGGCGGTGATGGCGATGTTGGCGGCGCTGTCCCGGTGGTCCCACGGCGGCGCAGCAGGAGCGGTTCAGCGAGCAGATCGCCGAGGAGGCCATGGAGCGCGCCGCGGCTCAGCTCGCCATCGAGCTCAACAAGACCGACATCGGGCAGGAGATCCTGGACGTGTGGGAGGCCATCGACCCCACCGGCATCACCGGGGTGGTGCGCGCCTTCAACGATCCCCTCTGTGGGGGGGTGCCCCTGCCGAAGCTCTGACCGGCCGGGCGGGCGCGCGCCCCAGGCGGACGCGGGGCGCCGGGCTCAGGGCGCGCGATCCTTGACGGTGCAGGTGTCGCCCTCACACACCAGCGTGCCCGTGCCCTTCCACTCCCCGTCGGGGAACCGCTCGCTGAGCACGTTGATGCACTGCTGCACCCGGCGATCGGGCTCAAAGCCGTTGACGTCCTCGGCGTACGCCAGGCCGGTGTACGCGACGGTGCACTTCTTGAGGTTGAACCGCTTGTTCGTGGGCGTGCAGTCGCGCTTCGTGAGCCGCTTGAGCCGCGCCTTCAGGGTGTCCTGGCAGATCCGGGCCGGCCGCACGACCGTCTCGGCCTTGTCCTTGCGGTCCCACTTCACCTTGAGCTTGCCCTTCTTCACCTTCAGCTTGGGCTGGCGCAGCTTCACGTTGGCCTTGGTCTCGCGGCCCAGCATGTACTCCCCGCAGAAGGTGCAGACGTCGTGGTACTTGCAGGCTGCGTCCAGCCGGTCCTTGGCCTCGGCGTGAGGCACCGGCTTGCCGGTCTCTCGGCCCTCGCCGCAGTGCTTGCCGTACTCGAACGCCATCGCGGCCGGGGCGACACACATCGCCAGGATCAGCCCGAACAGGGTCGTCAGTCGCATCGGTCCTCCAGGGGGTCTACCCACACAGGCGGCGCCGGACGGCGAACCCCGCAACGCGCACGACGCTTTGCGCCCTCCAGGTTGAAACGAACCCGCCCCTCGTCCGTAGATGCAGGGGTCACCGGCCGCCCCGAAGGATCCGCATGAAGCTCGTGTGCCTCGCCGCCCTCACGGCTCTCGCCGCCTGCACGCCTCCCCGGGCGGGCGCCCCCACCGAGGCGGCCGCCCCTGCCGCGGCCGCGCCGGCGCCCAGCGCCACCTACTCCCCCTTCGCCGTGATCCTGGACGCGGCCGACGCGCCAGCCCACGCCATCACCTTCAAGGACGTCGGCCTGCGCCTGGCCCCCGCCCAGGCCGCCGTGGTGCACGAGGCGCTGGCCGAGGCCGTCGCGGCCCGGCTCCAGGCCCACGCCGCCCGCGCGGTGCACGATCCCACCGTGGCCGATCCCGCGTGGCACACCCAGTGCGCCAGCGCCCACCGCTATGTCGACGTGTGGCGCTCCGACGCGCCGGCCCGGGTCGGGTTCTCGATCTGGGCGGGCTGCGGATCCGACGACCGGCTGGCGTGGGCCGAGCGCCCCCTGGCCGGGCCCACCGCCCTGGACGGCCCCGACATGCTCTCCGCCGTCGAGGACGTGGCCGCCGCCATCGCCACCGCCATCGCCCCCTGCCCGCACGCCCCCTGCGGCTGACCGCGCCGGCTCAGGGCGGCGCCAGGCCGTCGATCCAGCGCCCCAGCCGCTCCAGATCCTGCGCCGACCACGGCGCGCTCGGCGGCATGCCCATGCCGCCCCCGCCCCCACCGGGCGCCTCGAGGTGCCGGTAGCCCACCTTGTAGTACAGGTAGCTCTCGGCCCGCTTGCCCGGCCGCACCCGCACGAAGGCCACCTGGCTCGAGGGCACGTCCACCAGCGCCCCGCGCAGATCGCCGTCCAGCACCAGCCGGCCGTCGTCGGCGCCGTCGGTGTGGCAGCCCGCGCAGTCCACCACGAAGCGCGCCTGCAGGCTCGCGTCGTCGAAGGCCTCGACGTCGGGCACCGGGCAGCCCGGGGTGGCCAGACACAGCGGATCGTCGCAGTCCACCCAGTCGTCGCCGTTGTTGTCGCGGCCGTCGTCGCAGATCTCGGGGTGGTCGATGCAGGCCACGGCCGGGCGGCAGTCCGGGTCCTCGCAGTCGGTGCGGCCGTCCCCGTCGTCGTCCTCACCGTTGAAGCACGCGAGCTCCACGGGCGGCCCCTGGTCCAGCGCGCCGTCGGGCGCCCCGACGTCCGCGACGGCGCCGTCGGGCGCCCCCGCGTCGCCACCTGCGTCCCCGGCGGTCCCGTCGATGGCGCCCTGATCCGCGGGCGCCGGCGCGCCGTCCAGCGCAGCCCCGTCGGCGGCGCCCAGATCCACCCCCGCCTCGGGCGTCGCCCCGTCCGCCACCCGCTGATCGGCGCAGGCGCAGTCGAGGACGCCATCATCCCGCGGGCCGGCGTCGGCGGGCGCCCCGTCGAGGCCCCCGGCGTCGAGGGCCCGGCCAGCGTCCAGGGGCCCAACGGCCGCCCCGTCATCGCAGCCCGCCCCCCAGAGGATCAGGCCCAGCCCCAGCCCCAGGGGCCACCGTCGCGCGGCTCGTCGACACCCGGTCCTCATGCTGTCCGACCCTCCCTCCGCCCTCTCCGGGCCCCCGCGCGCCCCCCGCGTTGACTTGGCACCAAGGCCGGGCCTAGGCTGCTCCAGTCGGGGCCCGGGGAGTGGCCACGTGACATCACACTGCCACATCACGCGCACGACTTTCTCGGGAGGTCTACTGATGCGATGGGTTCGAACCGCCACCTGGCTCGGGTGCGCGCTGGCGCTGGCCGCCTGTGAGGACGCCACCACCGTCGCCCAGACGCCGGACATGCAGACCGGCGGCGTCGACGCGGCGGGCGGCGGCGGCGACATGGCCGTCACCGACCTGGGCCCAGCGCCCGACATGCGCCCCACCGGTGGGCTGCTCGGTGACGCTTGCGACGGCCCCGAGGACTGCACGAGCGGGCTGTGCACCCCTGACCCCGAGCGGCCCGACACCGGGTTCTGCACCCGCCAGTGCGTACCCGGCGAGGCGAACGACTGCCCCGCCGGCTGGCGCTGCGAGGACACCATCCAGCAAGGCCAGGTGTGCCAGCCCGCGCCGCCCCGCGGCCTGTGCGCTGCCTGTGAGGCCGACGCCGACTGCGGCGGCCCCGGCGATCTGTGCCTGCCCCTGCTCGGCCAGCCCGGCACCAAGGTGTGCGCCACCGACTGCAGCGATCGCGCGGTGGAGTGCCCCGACGGGTTCAGCTGCGAGCAGCTCGGCGACGACTTCCAGTGCCTGCCCGTCGACGGCGTCTGCCCCGACGCGCCCGACGGCGATCAGGACGGCGTGCCCGACGGCGTCGACAACTGCCCCGGCGCCGCCAACCCGACCCAGCGCGACGTGGATCAGGACGGCGTGGGCGACGCCTGCGACAACTGCATCGCCGACGCCAACCCCGACCAGGCCGACGGCAACAACAACGGCGTGGGCGACGCCTGCGAGATGATCCTGCCCGACGGCCAGTACGGCCCCGCCACCGGCGGGTTCGTCAGCGCCACCGGCACCATGACCTCGCCCAGCTACCAGATCCGCGGCGCCTTGGGCCCCGTGCTCGGCCCGCTGCGCAGCCCCCAGTGGCAGGTGCTGCCCTTCGTGGGGGGCCGCCCGTGAGCCGCCCCGATCGCGCCAACGGCGCCCGCTTCGCCCGCTCGACCGCCCCTCGCACCAAGGTCTCGACCATGCGCACCCTGCTCCGTGGACTGCTCGTCACCGCCCTCGCGCTCTGCGCGCTGCCCCTGTCGGCCCAGGCCCAGCCCGTGCCCGAGATGCTGCCCTACAACGGCTTCCTGGCCGACTCGAACGGGCAGCCCGTGGACGGCACCGTCAACCTGACCGTGCGGATCTACGAGACGAGCGACAGCCCCAACCCCGTGTGGCAGGAGACCCTGCAGAACCTGCCGGTGGACGCCGGCAGCTTCCGCCTCGACCTGGGGCTCATCGTGCCCCTCGTGCAGGACGTGCAGGCCGGCCGCACCCGCTACCTGGGCCTGTCGGTCAACGGCGACGCCGAGGCCACGCCCCGCCAGCGCATCGGCGCGGTGCCCTACGCGCTGATGGCCATGAACAGCGCCATGCTGGGCGGCGCCCCCGCCGAGCTGTACGTCACCGTCGACCGGCTGAACCAGGAGCTCGCCGGCCGCGGCTACGTCACCGAGGCCCGCGTCCGTGAGCTGATCGCCGAGCTCGGCGGCGGCGGCGGCGAGGGCGGCCTGGACGCTGCGGCGGTCAACGCCCTCATCGACGCCCGCGGCTACCTCACCGAGGTGCAGATCAACGCCCTGATCGACGGCCGTGGCTACCTCACCGAGGCCGACGTCAACGCCCTCATCGACGCCCGCGAGTACCTGGACGCCGACGGCGTGAACGCCCTCATCGACGCCCGCGGCTACGTCAACCAGGCCCAGGTGGAGGCCCTCGTCGACGCCCGCGTCGCCGTGGCCATCGACGCGCTGCGCGTCGAGCTGCGCAACGAGATCCAGCAGGCCGCCGCCGCCGGCACGCCCTACATCCTCGGGCGCAGCGCCCAGACCAGCAACGGGCGCTTCACCTTCGGCGGCGTCAACGGCATCCGGGCGGCCAACGCCATGTGCCGGGCCACCTTCGCCGACGAGGCCACCGCGCACCTGTGCAGCTACGACGAGGTGGGCCGCGCCCTCGCCGCCGACAGCTACAACGCCGACAACAACTTCTCGGGCCAGGCCACCTGGAGCGCGTCGCCGGTGGTGGCGGGCAACTTCAACGGCACGTACCGCAACACCTGCCAGAACTTCATGTACAACTCCGCCGACGCCGGCACGGGCGTGCAGCTCACGGCGCGCCTCAACCAGCAGTCGGACGGCAACGGCGGCGGCGTCGTCGGGCACACCTTCGAGGTGCTCGCCGGCCGCGCCTGCGCCAACAACCTGCCGGTGCTCTGCTGCCGCTGATCCGGCGGCCCCTGGCCGGCTGAGTCCGCCCTTCGGCACACGCCACCGTGGTGGCCTCTGATACGGTCGCGCCCATGAAGCAGCTCATCCCCGCCCTGCAGCTCGTCTGCCTCGCCCTCATCGCCGCCGCTGCGGTGCCCGTCGCCCTCGACGCGATGGCCAGCCGCGCCACCCGCGCAGACCGTACCCACCGCGCCGAGGTGCTGGGCCAGATCGCCCAGGCGGCGGACGCAGCGAAGGACCCCGGGCTGGCCGCTCAGGCCTACGCGGACGCGCTCAGCCTGTCGCCCGATGATCCCCGCTGGCACGCCGGGCTGCTCGCCGCCCAGGTGCAGCGGGTGCTGGCCGACGCCAACCACATCAACGTGAACAACGCCCTGAGCCTGCAGGTGGCGCTGACCCGCGCCCTGTCGGACGGCGAGCCCAGCGTGGCCCACGAGCTGGCCTTCGGCCGGGTGCTGCACTTCCGCGGCCAGCTCGAGCTGGCCCGGGCGCGCTACACCGCCGCCCTCGCCCGCGATCCACAGTCCGCTCAGGGTCACCTGTTCCTGGGGGATCTGCAGTTCAAGCTGGGCGAGCACGCGGCCGCCGTGAAGACCCTGGGCCGCGCCCTCGAGCTCGACCCCAAGCTGGGGCTGGCGCGCTTCGCCCGCGGCCAGGCGCGCCTGGCCCTCGAGCAGCCCAAGGACGCGCTGCCCGATCTCAAGCTGGCCGTCGAGGCGCTGCCCAAGAACGCCAGCGCCCACGGCGCGCTGGGCAAGGCCGCCCTGGCCGAGAAGGACTACGCCCTGGCCCGCACCCACCTGGAGAAGGCGCTGTCCCTCGACCCCCCGGGCATGGTGGGCCTGTACCGCGAGCTGGGCGACGCCTGGCTGTCGCTGCGCAACCCGGCCCGCGCCGAGCAGGCCTACGCCCAGGGCTGGACCCGGGGGCACGATCTGGAGTCCCTGCGCCGCCTGGCCCGCACCCGCTTCAGCCAGAAGAACTGGCAGGGCACCTTTGACGCCTTCAACGACCTGCTCAGCGTGCTGCCCGACGACGTCGAGGCCCACTGCCTGATGGGCCAGGCGGCGGAAGGCGCAGGCAACGGCCGCATGGCCCTGATGGCCTACCGGCGCTGCGCGGCGGCGGGCAGCAACGACGATCGCTACGCCCAGCTGGTGCAGCAGGCGCAGGCGCAAGAGAAGAAGATCGCGGCGCGCATGGCGAGCCAGCAGGGCGCCCACGAGGCCGCGAAGGCGGCCAAGGGCGCCAAGTAACCCGGCGGCCGCGCGGCGCCGGCTGACGTTGTCAGGCGCCCGCTCGCTCCGTATGGTCACCCGGTCGGGCCGAGCCGACCCATGAGAGACAAGGACCGCAACATGCGCACGTGGTGCACTTCGCTCCTGGTGGCGGCGCTGGCCGCTTGGGCCCCGCTCACGGCCTCGGCCCAAGAGCTCCCCCAGATGCTGCCGTACAACGGCTTCTTGGCCGACACCAACGGCCAGCCCGTAGACGGCACGATCAACCTCACGGTGCGCATCTACGAGACCAGTGACGCCGCCAACCCCATCTGGCAGGAGGCCCTCGCCGACGTGCCGGTGGACGCCGGCTACTTCCGCGTGGATCTGGGCCGCGTGGTGCCCCTGGCCGCCGACGTGGCCGCGGGGCGCACCCGCTACCTCGGCATCAGCGTGAACGGCGACGCCGAGGCCACGCCGCGGCAGGCCATCGGGGCCGTGCCCTACGCCCTCATGGCGGCCGACAGCGCGGCGCTGGGCGGCCAGCCCGCCGGGGCGTATGTGTCGGTGGACCGGCTCAACCAGGAGCTCGCCGGCCGCGGCTTCATCACCCGCGAAGAGGTGGTGCAGCTGGTCGACGGGGGCCAGGCCGGCATCGACGAAGACGCCGTCAACGCCCTCATCGACGCCCGCGGCTACCTCAGCCAGGCCGCCATCGACGCCCTCATCGACGGCCGCGGCTACCTCGACCAGGCCGCCATCGACGCCCTCATCGACGGCCGCGGCTACCTCAGCGAGGCCGCCGTCACGGCCCTCATCGACGGCCGCGGCTACCTCAGCGAGGCCGCCATCACGGCCCTCATCGACGGCCGCGGCTACCTCAGCGAGGCCGCCATCGAGGCCCTCATCGACGGCCGCGGCTACCTCACGGCGGCGGCGCTCGACGCCCGCGGCTACCAGGACGCCGCCGCGGTGGACGCCCGCATCGACGGCCGCGGCTACCTGAACCAGGCCGCCATCGAGGCCCTGATCGGCGGCGCGGGCTACCTGGACGAGGCCGCCGTCAACGCGCTCATCGCCGGCGCCGGGTACCTGGACGCCGACGCCATCAACGCCCTCATCGACGGCCGCGGCTACATCACCAACGCCGCCGCGCAGGCCCTGGTGATCGCGGCGGGCGCCCAGGCGAGCGCCCAGCTCGCCCAGGTGCAGGCCCAGGTCAACGGCCTCAACGACACCGTGGCGAACCTCACCGCCACCGTGGCCGCGCTCCAGGCCAGCGTGGCCGCGCTGCAGGCCAACACCGGCGGCGCCTACCTGCTGGGGCGCAGCCAGCAGACCAGCAACGGGCGCTTCTCGTTTGGGGGGGTGGCGGGCGTGCAGGCGGCCACGGCCATGTGTCAGGCCGCCTACCCCAACGACCCGACGGCCCACTTCTGCAGCGTCACCGAGGTGCAGCAGGCCGTCACGGCGAGCGCCTACGACGCCAACAGCGTCGCCGCGATGGACAACGTCGCCACCTGGACCACGGCGCCCGTCGCCCGCGGCGGCTCCTTCAACGGCAGCGACGCCAACACCTGCCTGAGCCTGCGCTACAACTCGGCGGACGCGGCCCGCGGCACCCGGCTCACCCTCGACTTCAACCACCAGAGCGCCGGCAACGGCGGCGGCGTGGTGGGCACCATGGTCAACGTGCAGAGCGACGTGGCCTGCGGCACCAACATGCCCGTGCTCTGCTGCCGCTGAGGCCCCGCCTCACCCCTCGCCGCAGGCCCCGGTGGCCTCGTCGTCGCAGCGGGTGCCGTCCGGCGCCGGCGCGGCCGGCAGGGGCGCCTGGCCCTCACAGCCTGACAGCGCCACCGACGCCAGCAGCCCCCGCAGGGCGTCGCCGCTCTGCGCGCCCACCAGCCGCTTGACCTCGCCGCCGCCGGGCTCGAGCACCGCGAAGGTGGGCACGCCCACGATGTGGTGCCGGGCCGCCAGGTGCTGGTTCTCGGGCTTCGAGATGTTCACGAAGCGCACCTCGGCGTGGCCCGCACAGGCGTCCGCCACCGCCCGCACCACCGGGGCCATGCCCTCGCAGATGGTGCAGCCGTCGCGGTAGAACTCCACCAGCACGGGCCGCTCGCCGGCGTCCGCCAGGGCCACCTCGGCCCCGTCGGCCTGGGCCTCGCCCGAGTGGGCCTGCCACAGCGCCTGCCCCCCCACGACCGCCAGCCAGGCCCCCACCGCCAGCAGCAGCCCGCCGCCGATCTGCTTGAAGCGCGGCAGGAACTTGTTGCTCGCCCGCAGGGCCTTCGCGCCCGCCTCCGCGAAGGCCGCCGCCAGGAACATGGGCACCGCGAAGCCCAGGCCGTAGACGCCCAGGTACAGCGCCCCCGCCGCGGGATCCGCTGCCTCGCTGGCGGTGTAGGTGAGCACCGTGCCGAGCACGGGCCCCACGCAGGGCGACCAGCCCGCCGCGAAGAGCACGCCCATGCCCACCGCGTCGAAGCCCCCGAGCTTCTCGGTCCAGCGCCCGCCGTCCGCGCGCACCGTCGCCTGCATGAAGCGCAGGTTGATGACCTCCAGGAACTGCAGCGCGAACAGGATCACCAGCACCGCGCCCGCGAGCTGGACCCAGCCCTGGTGCGCGCGCATGAACTCGCCGATGCCGCCGGCGCCCAGGCCCATCACCGTGAACACGGCGACGAAGCCCACGATGAACAGGCCGGCGCGGCGCATCAGGTAGCCGCGGCCGACCTCGCCCACGGGGCGGCCGCCCACCAGGGTCGACAGGTAGATGGGGATCATCGGCAGGACGCAGGGGGTGAAGAAGGTGACCACCCCTGCGGCGAACACGGTGAGCAGCGCGAGCTCCATGGCGGGCCTCCTGGCGAGCGGCTGGACGGCACAGGGAGCCTCCACCCCCGCCGCCTGTGACGCCCCGCGCCAGGCTCAGCCCCGGGCGCTCAGCGCTGGCAGCACCGGAAGCCCAGCCCCGGGTGGCGGAAGCTCGGCACCTTGAGGTCGTCGGCCAGATCGCAGGTCAGCGCGCTCGGCAGGTTCGAGCCGTAGCCCCCGCCGCGCACCTGCACCAGCGGGCCCTCGTGGGCGTCCACCCACTCCTTGAGGTTGCCCGACAGGTCGAAGGCGCCGGCCCGCTCACACACCGCCGCCTCCCCTGTGGGCAGCACGCCGTCCTGCACGCCCGGCACACCCGGGGTCACGTCGAAGGCCCCGCCGTTGCAGACCAGGCCGTCGTACACGGGCCCGTAGGGGTAGGCCTCGCCGCCGGGCCCGCCACAGGCCTCGGCCCACTCCGCCGCGGTGCAGAGCCGGTGACCCGCCGCCTGGCAGGCCGCCTGCGCCTCGTCGAAGGCCACGTCGGCCCAGGGCAGCACGCCCGGCCGGCTGCACGCGCGGCCAGCGAACAGGCGGTCCACCCCGTCGTCGGGCCGGGGATCGACGCCGGGCGCCTCGGGGCTGGCCCCCGGCCGGCTGGCCTCGAAGGCGTAGATGGCGCCCCCGCTGGCGAGGGCCACCCACACGTCCTCATAGGCCTCGTCGGCCACGCCGTCGCAGTCATCATCCACCCCGTCGCACTGGTCGTCGGCGCCCTGCGGGGGCCCCGGCTCGGCGTCGCACACCGTCCCGCGCCCGTCGGGCGCGCAGGCGGCCAGCAGCCCGGCGAGCACGACGAGGGCACCCGCGTGACGCGGTTGCGGATCGGGGTGGCGTGCAGTCGCGTCGGTCAATCGAGACACCGGGTCCGGGGGTCGCATCCGTCGGCGCGTTCGGTTGTAGAGCGCTTCGCCGGTCA
>JAUHVS010000128.1 GCA_030424955.1 bacterium
CGGGCGGCGGCTCACCCCGACCCGGCCGACCCCGTGGCGCGCCTCGACGTCAGCGTGCTGCAGTCCAGGGTGCTCGCGCCCCTGCTGGGCATCGGCGATCCGCGCCGGGACGAGCGCATCGACTTTGTGGGGGGCATCCGTGGCCTCGACGCCCTCCAGGCGCGGGCGGGTCAAGACGGCGTCGCGTTCGCGCTCTACCCCACCCAGCTTGAGGATCTGATGGCCATCGCGGACGCGGGTGAGGTCATGCCGCCCAAGTCGACTTGGTTTGAGCCAAAGCTCCGCACCGGCCTGGTGATCAGCACCTACTGAGGGCGCCGCGGATCAGCGCTGGGCGTTGTACGGGCCGGCCAGGTGCGCGGCCGTCACCCGCTGTGCATCCGCCAGGGCCGCGAGGCCGCGGGCCAGCTTGAAGGGGTTGGGGCGCGCTGGTGGGCGCGTCGTGATCTCGATGACCTCGACCCCGAGGGCCCGCACGGCCACCGCTTGGTGGTGCCAGGCGTCGGCCCGAACCCAGTCCAGGGCCTGCTCAACGAACGCCCAGGGCCAGCGCGCCAGCGGCTTGTCGAGGCCGGACGACGGGATCTGGTGCACCAGCAGCACGTCGATGGGCGGCCCGTGGCTGATCATCGCGAGCCCAGGCACCTTGTCCAGCAGGCCGCCGTCTACGTGCAGGGCGCCGTCGCGCACCACCGGATGAAACAGCACCGGCAGGGCCGAGCTGGCGAGCACGGCCAAGGGCAGATCGCCCGCGCTGTCGATATGCCGGGCCCGCCGGGTCAGGTCCACGCTCACCGTCACCACGGGGGTGGGGCAGTCCTCGAACCGCGCGGGCAGGTGCGCCCGCAGCAGCTGCTCGAAGAGCTGACCGCGCAGGATGCCGAAGGGGGGCGCCAACCGCAGCGCGGGATCCCAGAAGTCACGCCGCTTGATGGCCCCGATGAGCGCCTCGAAGCGCTCCAGGCGGTCGGCGCCGGCAAAGGCCGCCGCCATCGCGCCGGCGGAGGTCCCGCCAAAGACCACGGGCTTGATGCCGGCGGCCGTCAGCGCGCGCAAGAAGCCGGTGTGTGCGAAGAACCCGAAGAAGGCGCTCGACAGGGCGACGCCGACGCGGCGCCCGCGCAGGTGGTGGGCGAGGTCGGTCACGGCTCTGCCGGGGCCTCTTCCTTGCCTGCCTTGGCGTTGCTCGCCGCCTGCTCGATGAGGGCCATCAGATCGGCGGGGCGGCGGGCGCCCTCGATGAGCCAGCCGTTGATGAACCACATGGGGGTGCCGCCCACGCCCAGCGCCCGGCCGGCCTCGATGTCCGCCACGATCGCCGCCCGGGTCGCTGGCGCGTCCAGGCACACGCCAAAGCCCTCGGGATCGAGGCCCAGGCGGGCCGCGTAGCCCACCAGGTCGTCCCGCTTGAGGCGCTTGCGGTTCTCGAACAGCAGGTCGTGCATCTCCCAGAACTTGCCCTGCGCGCGCGCGCACTCCGCGGCGAAGGCTGCGTTGCAGGCGTCCTCGTGGAACTTGTTCTTGATGTAGGGGTTGCAGGCGTCGTCCATGGGCCAGTGCCGGAAGTGGTACTTGAACGGGCCCGCCCCCTCCGCCTGGGCGGCCTTCAGGCCCTTCGCCAGGATCTGGCAGTAGGGGCACTCGAAGTCGCTGAACTCGACGATGGTGACGGGCGCGTCCGCCGCCCCTCGGGCGGGCGACGTGCCGGGGGCCACCTCGACCTTGGCGTGGGGCCGGCTCGCCTGCGCGGCCTTGCGGGCGGCGTACTGGGTGGCCGCCGTGTTGGCGCGCTGCGCGTACAGCGCCTGCGCCCCCAAGGTGGCCAGGGCCATCACCGCGGTGACCGCCCAGAAGCCCTTGGTGCGCGGCAGGCTCAGCACGCTGCGGAGCGCCCGGCCCGCGGCGCCCTCGGGGTGGCCGATCCACAGCACCGCCGCCACGGCGAGGTTGACCCCGTACAGGCCGATGCACAGCGGGCACAGCTTGCCGATGACCACCTTGGACGCCACGCCCAGGAACACGCTGTAGGCCACGCCGAGCAGGCTCGCGGCCAGCAGGGCGTCGGCGGCCCGAGGCACCCGCTTGGGCGCGAAGCGCAGCAGGGCGGCGATCAGGAACACCGTCAGGTAGAAGGCCTCGCCCAGGGCGGCGATGGGCAGATCGCCGACGCTGCTCAACGCGCTGCGGGCCACGTCGCTGCACGAGAAGCCCTCGGCTGCGGCGCAGATGCCGGTGTCGGTGCCGTTGGCGTAGTGGGTCTCGATGTGGACCTTGACCAGCTTCTCGCTGAGCCAGAGGCCAATCGCGGACAGGGCCGTCAGGAAATAGAAGCTCTTGCGCACGGACACCTCGCTGGCGGACCGCCTGTTCTACGTCGTGCCCACAGGCGACGCAAGGCGTCGACGGGCTGTGCCGTCGCTCAGCGGATCTCGGGCTTCAGCCCCACCACCTGATCCAGGGGCAGCGTGAAGGCGATCCCGGCGCCTGGCTGCTCGAGCGGGCCACAGAGCCGCTCGATGAGGGCCATACACACGGCGGCCTTTTCGGTCGTGACGGCGCTGACGATGACGTGGGAGTCGGCGGCTGACCCGGGAAAGAGGCCGCGCAGGCTGGCGAAGATCGGGCTCTCGCTGCCAAGCAGCTGCCCCATGCCGCGCGCGTCGATCACCGTAGCCCCGGTGACGCCCGCCTCAACGAACGCCATCAGCAGCGCCTCGACGCGCCGGTAGTCCTTGAGGATGCATAGCAACAGCCGCATGGCGCCAGGGTGGGTTGGGCCGCTGGGGTTGTCAACTGCGCCTCACCGGCGTGGGCAGCAGCTTGCCCTTTCGGCTCCTGGCGGGCATAATCAAGGTTCGCAGCCCTTTGTCGAAATGTGTTGGCTTTTCGGTAGGTTGCGCCATCGCTGAGAGGCGGCGAAGTTCACTATGGTCACCTGCGCTCAATGTGGGCACGAGAACGCCGTCGGCAGCCGCTTCTGTGCGCGCTGTGGTGCTGGGCTCGAGCCCGACCCAGAGGACGACCGCGCGGCCGTCGCCAGCCCTGTGGCCTCGGGCACCATCTTCGACGGCAAGTATCAGGTGCTGCAGGAGATCGGCCGCGGCGGCATGGGGGTCGTCTACCGCGGCCATGACCTGTCGCTGGGCCGCATGGTGGCCATCAAGGTCCTGCCGGAGCAGTTCAACACCGACGACGAGGTGATCGGGCGCTTCAAGCGCGAGGCGCGCGCCATGGCGGCGCTGGACCACCCCAACATCGTGCCCGTGTACGCCATCGGGCAGGAGCGCAGCTTCCACTACTTCGTGATGAAGTTCTTGGAGGGGGCCACGGTGGCCGAGCTGCTCGACCAGATGCGCCGCGCCGACCCCGACGTCGCGCGCTTCGACGCCTGGACCGTGCAGCAGATCATCACCCAGGCGTGCAAGGGCCTGGGGCACGCCCACCGCCGCGGGCTGGTGCACCGCGACATCAAGCCCGGCAACCTGATGGTGTCGCCCGAGAACCACGTCACCATCATGGACTTCGGCATCGTCAAGGAGACGTCTGCTGTCGGTGAGCCGGGCGTCGGGCCCATCACCCGCACAGGGCTGGTCTTTGGCACCCCGGAGTACATGTCGCCTGAGCAGGCGCAGGGCCGCCAGGCGCCGGGCCCGCAGGCCGATCTGTACTCCCTCGGGGTCGTCGCCTACGAGATGCTCACGGGCAACGCCCCCTTCCGAGGGGACTCGCCCTTCTCCATCGTGCTGAAGCACATCAAGGAGCCCGTGCCGCCCATCGTGGGGCGCATCGCGGATGTCTCCGAGGCCTTCGAGGCCGCCGTCTTCAAGGCGCTGGCGAAGCACCTGGACGAGCGCTACGTCGACGCTGACGAGATGGCGCAGGCGCTGTCTGCCGTGGATCCCGTCTCGGGCGCCCGGATCTCGCTGGCGCCGAGCAGCGCCACCGTGCCGCCGGCGCCGATCGCCCCCAAGCGGCGGGTGATCACCATCGAGAACGAGCCCCTGCCGGCCGGGGTCTTGGGGGTTGGCCTGGCGAGCCCGGCCCCTCCCGCCGCGGGCGCCGTGGACAGCGACGATCCGCTGAGCGCGCTGGCGCCGCCCTTCGCGCCCCTGCCATCGCTGGGGGCGGGGCCGCTGGACCGCGGCTCGCTGGATCTGCTGCCCCCGCGGGTGTTGGGCGACAGCGAGCCCCCCCGGGTCGCGGCCCTACCGGGTCCACCGCCGGTGGTGCTGGCCTCGATGCCCGAGAGCCGGCTGCCCATGGCCCCCCGCCCGCAGCGGCCACCCCTCGCCGGCAGCGGCCGAGCGCCGCTGCAGCCGGTGACGGGTGATGCCGACGCGGTGGTGGACGATGGCCTGGCGGTGCTGGAGGATCGCCCGGGGCACTACCGGCACCTGGTCACGGCCCAGACCCGGCAGCAGGCGCTGCGGCGCCGGCGTCGCTGGGCGACGATGGTGGGCGTCCTGGTGGCGCTCGCGGTCATCGGCGTCACCGGGGCGTTGATCCTGCGCTGAACGGCCGCCCCGGCGCCCGCAGCCCCATCTGATCGGGGCGCACACCTCTACCCCCTATTCGGTCAAGCAGGCCCCTCGCCGGCCGCACGGGCAGCCTGGGAGCGCTGCGCGCTGCCCGGCGGGGAGGGCGCAATGGACCGGCGCGCCAGGGCGTGCAGGCGGGCGCAGGTGGCGTGAGCCGCACGTCGGCATCGCCAGCGGAGCCGTCAGGTCAGGTGCGCGACGTTCGAGAGGGTGGGGGCCGTCGTCGAGGACGGGGCGACTCTTGGCAGACGCCAGAAAGACGAAAGCCCCGCCGACTTGCGTCGACGGGGCTTTCAGCGGAGTGGACGGGACTTGAACCCGCGACCTCTGGCTTGACAGGCCAGCGTTCTAACCAACTGAACTACCACTCCGTAGTTCGTGCTGCGTTCGTGGCGCTGGAAATTACAGGTCCGAGGTTAGATGGTCAACATCTTTTTTTCGGGTTGGGCCTCAAAAAAGCCAAGTCCCCGTCAGCGCGTCGAAAACTGGGCGGGACAGGGCTCGAACCTGCGACCCGCGGTGTGTAAGACCGCTGCTCTACCAACTGAGCTACCCGCCCAAGGCGACGCAGCTGACGGGGATCATCGGCTCACGCCGGGGTCGGGGAGGAGCGGCTGGGGTCGAGGGGCGGGTGCGCAGCCTCGTCCATGGCCTTGGCGGCCGTCCCCTTCCACAGCACCCCATCTGCCATCAGGGCCCGCTCCAGCACCTGATCGGCGTGCTCCACCAGCACGAACTCCAGGGACCGACGCACGGCCTGCGGGATGTCCTTGATGTCCTTCTTGTTCTCGGCCGGGATGATCAGCGTGCGGATGCCGCCCCGCTTGGCGGCCAGCACCTTCTCCTTGAGCCCGCCGATGGGCAGCACGCGGCCGCGCAGGGTGATCTCGCCGGTCATGGCCACGTCGCTGCGCACCGGCAGCTGGCACAGGGCGCTCACCAGGGCGGTGGCCATGGTGACGCCCGCCGAGGGGCCGTCCTTGGGGATGGCGCCCTCGGGGAAGTGCACGTGGATGTCGAGCTCTTGGTAGAAGTTGGGGTCTAGCCCCAGCGCCGCCGAGCGCCCGCGCACGTAGCTCATGGCCGCCCGGGCGCTCTCCTGCATCACGTCGCCCAGCCGGCCCGTGATGATCAGCTTGCCCTTGCCGGGCACCACCGTGCACTCGGTCTGCAGCAGGTCGCCGCCCCACGAGGTGTAGGCCAGGCCGTTCACCAGGCCGATCTCGTCTCGGGCGTCCTTCATGCCGTACTTGAACCGCGGCGGGCCCAGGTGCTTCTGCACCTGGCGGGTGGTGACGTGCGCCTTGTACGTGCTGATCTCACCGCCCTGGTCGCGGTGGTCGATGAGCTCGCGGGCGAGCTTGCGCAGCACGCTGGCGATGTTGCGCTCCAGGTTCCGCACCCCGCTCTCGCGGGTGTAGCGGTTGATCAGCAGCTCGAAGGCCGAGTCGGTCCAGTCGATGGTGGCGCCCTCGAGGCCGTTGCGGGGCAGCTGCCGCGGCAGCAGGTGGCGCTTGGCGATGTTGAGCTTCTCGAACTCGGTGTAGCCCGACAGCTCGATGATCTCGAGGCGGTCCTGGAGGGGCAGCGGGATCTGGTGACGGTTGTTGGCCGTGGTGATGAACATCACCTGCGACAGGTCATAGTCCATGTCGAGGTAGTGGTCGTTGAAGCCCGTGTTCTGCTCGGGATCCAGCACCTCCAGCAGGGCCGACGACGGATCCCCCCGGAAGTCGGTGCTCATCTTGTCGATCTCGTCGAGCAGGATCACCGGGTTGCTGGTGCCGGCCTTCTTGAGGCTCTGGATGATCTTGCCGGGCATCGCGCCGATGTACGTGCGGCGGTGCCCACGGACCTCGGCCTCGTCGCGCACGCCACCCAGGGCGAGGCGAACGAACTTGCGGCCGGTGCAGTGCGCGATGGAGCGCGCCAGGGAGGTCTTGCCGACGCCGGGCGGGCCCACCAGGCACAGGATCGGGCCGGCCATGGCCTCGGTCAGGCCGTGCACGGCGAGGAACTCCAGGATGCGCTCCTTGGGCTTCTTGAGCCCGTAGTGCTCGTCCTCGAGGATCTTCTCGGCGGCGCGCATGTCGGTCTGCTCATCGCTGGTCTCGAACCACGGCAGGCTCAGGACCCAGTCGATGTAGTTGCGGACGACGGTGGCCTCGGCGCTCATCGGGCTCATCATCTTGAGCTTCTTGAGCTCCTTGTTGACCTTGAGCGTGGCCTCCTTGCTCATCCGCTTGTTCTTGACGCGATCCTCGAGCTCCTCCAGCTCGTTCTTGAACTCGTCGCGCTCGCCGAGCTCCTTCTGGATCGCCTGCATCTGCTCGTTGAGGTAGTACTCCTTCTGGTTCTTCTCCATCTGCTTCTTGACCCGGGAGCGGATCTTGCGTTCGACCTGCAGGATCTCGATCTCTTGGGTCATCTGCTCAAACAGCTTCTCCAGCCGCTCGGCGGGGTCCTCGGTCTCGAGGATCTGCTGCTTGTCGCTCAGCTTCAGGTTCAGGTGGGCCACGATGGAGTCCGCGAGCTTCGCGGGATCCTCGATGCTGTTCACCGCCACCTGCATCTCGGGCGGGATGCGCTTGTTGAGCTTCACGTAGGTCTCGAAGGTCGTGTGCACCTGACGGATCAGGGCCTCGATCTCCACCGACTTGCGGATCTCCTCCTCGATGAGCTCAGCCTCCACGCGGAACAGCGTGTCGGTCTCGAGGAACTTGCGGATGCGGGCGCGGCGCTTGCCCTCGATGAGGACCTTGACCGTGCCGTCGGGCAGGCGCAGCAGCTGGATGATGGTGCCGACGGTGCCGACCTCGAAGATGTCGTCGGGGCGCGGATCGTTGGTCTTGGCCTGCTTCTGCGCGGCCAGGAGCACGTCCTTGCCGCCCGACATGGCCTCCTCGAGGCTGCTGATGGACTTCTCGCGGCCCACGAACAGGGGCACGACCATGTGCGGGAACACGATGATGTCGCGCAGAGGCAGAAGGGGCAGGACCCGGGACTCAGGGCCCTTCGGATCGTCGCTATCGCCTTTGAAGAACATGGGGCTCCCACAAGCGGCCAAATCGGCGCGGGCATAGTAGCACGGCCCTCGGCGCGGATCGCCAGGGGCCGGTCGGTCTGGAAGGTCGGGGTGTGATGCCCGGTCGGGGGCTCACGTTGCCCCCTTGAGGCGCGGTGGGCTACGAGGGCGGGTTCAGACAGCCACGAGGCTGACGGACGTGGGCCCGCGGGGACCGGCTCAGGCGGCGCCGCTGCTGCTCTTGTCGAACTGGGTGACCGACGGCCCGCGGCGCATGATGTCACCTTCGGTGATCTCGATGGCCTGGCGGTCCGGGTCGCTGGGCACCTCGTACATGAGATCCAGCATGGCGATCTCGAGGATCGCCCGCAGGCCACGGGCGCCCGCCTTGTGCTTCAGCGCTTCACGGGCGATGGCCTTCAGGGCCTCGGGGGTGAAGGTCAGCTCGACGTCGTCCAGCTCGAAGAGGCGCTTGTACTGCTTGATGAGCGCGTTCTTCGGCTTGGTGAGGATCTCGACGAGGGCGTCCTCGGTGAGCTCCTCGAGGGTGGTCACCACGGGCAGCCGCCCGATGAACTCGGGGATCAGGCCGTAGCGGACGAGGTCCTCGGGCTGCACCTGGCGCAGCAGCTCACCTGAGTTGCGGTTCGCCTTGGAGCGGATGTCGGCGCCGAAGCCCATGCTCGACCGACCCACCCGGCGCTCCACCACGTCGTCGAGGCCCACGAAGGCGCCACCGCAGATGAAGAGGATGTTGCCGGTGTCGACCTGCAGGAACTCCTGCTGAGGGTGCTTGCGACCCCCCTTCGGCGGCACGCTGGCGGTGGTGCCCTCGATGATCTTCAGCAGGGCCTGCTGCACGCCCTCACCGCTGACGTCGCGGGTGATGCTGGCGTTGTCGCTCTTGCGGCTGATCTTGTCGATCTCGTCGATGTAGATGATGCCGCGCTGCGCGCGCTCCACGTCGTGCTCGGCCGCCTGCAGCAGCGACACGATGATGTTCTCGACGTCCTCCCCCACGTAGCCCGCCTCGGTGAGGTTGGTGGCGTCCGCGATGGTGAAGGGCACGTTCAGGATCCGCGCGAGGGTCTGCGCCAGCAGCGTCTTGCCGGAGCCGGTGGGGCCGATGAGCAGGATGTTGCTCTTCTGCAGCTCCACTTCGTCGCGGCCGACCCGCGTCTCGATGCGCTTGTAGTGGTTGTGCACGGCGACGGCCAAGGCCTTCTTCGCCTTGTCCTGGCCGATGACATACTCGTCGAGGACGGCCTTGATCTCGCTGGGCTTGGGGACCTTCATCCGGCCCGGGGTGCCCTCGCCTTGGTCGAGCTCCTCGGTGATGATGTCGTTGCACAGCGCGATGCACTCATCGCAGATGTAGACGCTGGGCCCTGCGATGAGCTTCTTGACCTCCTTCTGGGACTTGCCACAGAAGGAGCAGCACAGGTTGCCCTTGGTGTCGTCTCGTCGCTCGGCCACGCCGATCCTTTCCGGTCGCCAGCCCCGGGCTCAGGGAGCCACGCGGACCGACACCACGCGTCTCAGTCGTGCTGGGGCGACATGACCTGGTCGATCAGCCCGTACGTCTTGGCCTCGTCCGCGCTCATGAACCGATCGCGGTCGGTGTCGGTCGCGATGGACTCGATGGACTGCCCCGTGTTGGCGGCGAGGATGTGGTTGAGCTTGTCGCGCAACCGCAGGATCTCTCGGGCCTGGATCTCGATGTCGGTGGCCTGACCCTGTGCGCCGCCCAGGGGCTGGTGGATCATGATGCGGGCGTTGGGCAGCGAGAAGCGCCGACCCTTCTCACCGCTCGACAGCAGGAACGCCCCCATGCTGGCGGCCTGGCCCAGGCAGATGGTGCTCACCGGCGCCTTGACGTGGTGCATGGTGTCGTAGATGGCCATGCCGGCCGTCACGACGCCCCCCGGCGAGTTGATGTAGAGCGAGATCTCCTTGTCGGGGTCCTCGCTCTCCAAGAACAGCAGCTGCGCCACCACGATGTTGGCCACCTGGTCGTTGATGGCCGTGCCCAGGAAAACGATCCGGTCCTTGAGCAGCCGGCTGAAGATGTCCCAGCCTCGCTCGCCGCGGTGGGTCTGCTCCACCACGGTGGGGATCAGAGAGCGCGGCATGAACTCCAGGAACTCGGGATAGCGGCTGCTGCCCATCAGGGGGTCTCCTTGGATCCTCAGTCGGCCTGCGTGGCGTGATCGTGATCGTGGTCGTCCTGCCCGTGATCATGCGCGGGCACGTCCTTGTTGACCACCGTCACGTCGGCGTTGTCCAGCAGGAAGTCCAACACCTTGTCCTGGCGCATTCGACGCCGCAGCCCCGCCCGACGATTCGCGTCGCGGTACATGCTGCGCACCTGGGCGGCGTACTCGCCCGCGCCGCGGGCGATCTGCTCGACGAGCATGGTGACCTCATGCTCGTTGACCTCGACGCCCTCCTTGTCGCCGATGGCGTCGAGCACCATGTCGGTGCGCAGCTCGTCGGTGGCGCTGGCGGTGATGGCGTCCAGGGTGTCCTCGACCTCCGCGCGGGCGTCGTCGAGGGACTTGCCGCCGCGGATGAGGTCGGTGGTGGCCTCGTTCTTCTTCTCTTCGATGACCGAGGTCAGCAGGCTGGGGGGCAGCTCGAAGTCGTACGCGGCGGCGATGGCGCTCTTGAGGGCGTCCTTGGCGGCGTTGTCGGTCTCGCGGCCGTGCTGCTCGATGATCTGCTGGCGCACCTTGGTGCGCACGGCGTCCATGTCCTCTTCGCCGAGCTCAGCCGCCAGGGCGTCGCCGATCTCGGGGAGCACCTTGACCTTGATGTCCTTGATGCTGCAGGCGAAGACGGCCTCTTTGCCGGCCAGATCGTCGGCGCCGTAGTCCTCGGGGAAGGTGACGGTGACGTCGAAGTCGGTCCCCTTGCTCTGGCCGATGATCTGCTCTTCGAAGCCGGGGATGAAGCGGCCGCTGCCCAGCTCGAGCTCGGCGTCCTCGGCGGCGCCGCCGGCGAAGGCCTCACCGTCGATGGTGCCCTTGAAGTCGATGACGACCATGTCGCCCGAGGCGGCCTCGTCGCGATCGGTCACCGGCTGCCAGGTGGCGACGTGCTCCCGCACATGCTCCAGCTCGTGCTCGACGATCTCGTCGCTGGCGACCCACTCGACGCGCTCCACCTTCAGGCTGTCGTACGCCTTGATGTCGACGGTGGGCAGCACCTCGACCTCGAGGGTGAAGGCGAAGTCCTTGCCGCTCTGGGGGCGCGCGCCAAGATCGACGTTGGGCTGCCCGACGGGGCGCACGCTGTGCTGCTCCAGCGCCTGGCGCCAGCCTTCCTGGATGAGCTGGTCGGTGACGTCCGCCGTGGCCTGGCCGCGGTAGCGCTGCTGCAGGTGACCCATGGGCACCTTGCCGCGGCGGAAGCCGGGCAGGCGGGTGCGGGCCGCGATCTGCTTGTAGGCGGCCGCGAAGCTCTGGCTGACGCTGGCGGCGGGCACGGTGACCTGCACGCGCGTGCGGATGGTGCTGAGCTCTTCGATCTGCAGTTGCATGGATTTATCGCCTGGTCGCGCCGCGATCGACGCCGTTGCACGATGGGGTCATCGTGGGCAGGGG
>JAUHVS010000129.1 GCA_030424955.1 bacterium
CCTCGGTGCGGCGCCGCTGTCACGCTGCCGCGGTGACGACCGCGACCCCCTGGACCGCCATCCTGCGCCTCGGCCTCGCCGCGCTGACGGTGTTCATCGGCTTTGGCTGCCTGCTGCCGCTGTTCCCGCTGTGGGCCCGGGGCTTCTCGTCGTCGAGCACCGACGTGGGCCTGGCCACCACCCTGGCCGCCGGGGTCGGCCTGATCCTGGCCCGCCCGCTGGCGGCGCGGCTGATGGAGGGGCGCAACCGCATGCCCACCATGGCCGCCGGGGTGGGGGTGTGCACCGTCGCGACCGCGCTGTTCCCGGTGTCGACCTCGCTGGGCATGGTGATGGCCCTGCGCACCCTGCAGGGCGTGGGCTTCGGCCTGACCACCACCGCCAGCCTGTCGGCCATGACCGACCTGGCCCCGCCGAGCAAGCGCGGCCAGCTGATGGGCTACTACGGGGCGCTGAACGCGCTGTCCTTCATCATCGGGCCGCTGGTGGGGGCGTGGATCGGGCGGGTGTGGTCCATCGACGTGGCGTTCTACGTGGCCGCGGGCATCTCGGCCCTGGCGCTGGGCCTCATCGCGGGCGTGCAGGAGCCCCCCAAGCCGGCGGTGACCCTGCACCGCCTGGGCCTGAGCGACGTGTTCCGCGTGCCCGGCATGGCGCGGGTGGTGCCGGCCCACGCCTTCGCGATCCTGCTGCACGGCGCGCTGCTGACCTTCCTGCCGCTGCGGCTGGAGCACACCCCCGGCTGGATGAGCGCCGAGGCCTTCTTCGCCATCGACGCCACGGTGCTGGTGGCCCTGCGGGTGGCGGTGGGCAAGCGCTTCGACACCTGGGGCCGGGTGCGCTTCACCCGCGTGGGGCTGGTGGCGCTCAGCTCGGCGGGGCTGCTGCTGGGGCTGGGCGAGGGCGATCTGGCCTTCGCCGGCGCGGCGGTGGCCTACGGCATCGGCTTTGGCGCCTACATGCCGGCGGTGAGCGCGCTGGTGGGCGATCTGATGCCCGAGACCCACCGGGCCCGCGGTTTCGCGGTGTTCCTGCTGGCCTTCGACCTGGCCCTGGCGCTGGGCGGCGTGGTGGTGGGGCCGCTGGCCGACGGCGCGGGCATCGACGTGGCCCTGGCCGTGGCGGGGCTCTCGCCGCTCATCGGGCTGGTGTTCTACCTGCGCCCCCTGCCGGGCCCAGGGATCATCGCCGAGGTGCCGCCGGTCGCCGCGACCTGAGCCGGCGCTCGGGGCTCGCCCGCGGCGTCCCGAGTTCGCCGCGCCGTCACCCAGGCCGGCGCCCCTGCCTGCTACCCTGTCGATCCCTGCCGTCCCCGCTGGAGCCTCGATGTCGCGCCCGGTCGCCCGAACCATCGCCCTGTGCCTGTGGGCCGCCAGCAGCCTCGCGGGCTGTGACGACGGCGCCCCCGCTGCGAGCGCCGCCGACGGGGCGCGCCCCGACGCCGCGCTGGACGTTGGCGTGGCCGCGGACGCCGCGCCGGTGGACGCCCGGCCCGCCGAGGACGCCCTGGCGCCCGACCTGGGACACCCCGACGCCACCGTGGACGGGGCGGTGGACGCCGCGCCCGTCGACGGCTCACCGCCCGACGGGCCCCTGCGCTGCAGCGCGCCCACCGAGGGCCTGGCGCCCACCGGCCCGCTGCCCCCCGCGGCCAGCCCGCACCGGGGGATCGACGCCTGGGAGCAGGCGAGCTGGGCCCGGCTGCGCGCGCACCTGATGGGCGAGGCGGACGTGCACTTCGCGGCCACCTACGACCACGCCACCGACCGCCTGCGCATCGACGGCGGCCCGCTCGAGGCCCGCGCCACCGTCGAGGTGGCCCGCACCGCGGACGGCCTGCAGGTGGTGGCAGGGGATCTGGCGGCGATCTTCCCCAACACCGATCCCGCGACGCTGTCGGACTGGGCGGCGCTGTCGGCGGCCTATGAGGCGATCCCCGACGAGGCCCACGGCTGGCTGCCCCGGGCGGTGCACGCGTGGCCGCACCCGCTGCCCCGGCTGTGGACGCTCTTCGACGCCCCCGACGCCCCCGACGCGGTGTATGGCCTGTGGCCGTCGGCGCAGGCGAACGTGGGCACCCACGGCGGCATGGGGCTGCTGCAGAGCCGCGCCACCTTCATCCTGTCGGGGGCGGGCGTGCGCTCGGGGGTGGTGCTCGACGAGACGCCCATCCTGCCCGACGTGGTGCCCACCGCGCTGGCCGCGCTGGGCGCGCCGACGACGGGCGGCGTGGGGCCCGACGGCGTGTACGCCGACGGCCTGCACCTGCGCTGGCAGGACGGCTGGCCGCGGTGGGAGGCCCTGGACCCCGACCCCTGCGTGCGGGCGAAGCACGTGGTGCTGGTGCTCTTCGACGGCCTGATGGCCAGCGAGATCAACCGCCTGGTGCTCACGGACGACGCGCCGGTGGACCTGCCCACCTTCCGGGCCCTCGCCCGCGACGGCGTGGTGTACGCCAGCGGGGCCACGGTGGGCTTCCCCAGCTTCTCGGCGCCGGGCCACACCACGGCGGGCACGGGGCTGTGGCCGGGCCACCATGGGGTCGTGGGCAACGCCTTCTGGGGCCGCGCCGAGCGGGCGCTGGTGAACCCCTTCTCGATCCTCGCCGATCCCACGGCGGTGCTCGCCGATCCGGCCAGCCTGTGGACGCTGTACGACCGCATGATCAACGACGGGGTCGAGACCCTCGCGCAGGCCACCCACCGCGCCCTGGGCGCGTACGATCCGGCCACCGGCGAGGGCGCCTTCACCGCGGTCTTCAACGAGGTCGCCCTGGGCGGCGCCGACTGGACCACGCTCGATCACTTCGGGGTGGGCGCCGACAAGGCCGATCCCAGCCAGGCCCGCATCGCCGATCAGCTCGCCGTGGTGCAGGCCACCGCGCTGCTGCGGGACACCGACCGCCCGGTGCCCACCACCCTGCAGCTCGCCTTCGTCGCCACCGACGGCGCCGGCGAGCGCTCGGGCCCCCACAGCCCTGAGCTGCAAGAGACGCTGGTCACCCTGGACGGGCAGCTCGCGCGGCTGCGGCAGCTCTACGCCGACCGCGGCGCGCTGGACGACACGCTGTTCATCTTGGTGAGCGATCACGGCATGGCCCGGCAGCGCCCCGGCGCCACGGGCACGGCGGGCGTGGCGACCCGCGCCGGGGTGCCTGTGCGCTACATCGGCAACGGCGCCATCTGGCTGGCGACCGCCGAGCTGGCCGCCACCCGCGAGGGGGACACCGTGGCCGTGGTCGCCCGCGCCCACGACGACGGCGCGCCCCTGGTGGACGCGACGGTGACCTGCGAGGGCTGCGTGGCCGAGGGCGAGCCGGCCGCGCAGACCGACGCCGAGGGGCGCACGGCCTGGACGGCGCCCGGCGCCGCGGTGTTCCGGGTGTCGGCCGCGGGCTACCCCGACGCCGAGCTGGCGGTGCCCGCGCCCTGAGCCGGCGGCCGCGCGCAGAGTGACCGCCTGCGCAGCGCACAAACAAAAAAGGGGGCCGGACGCCTGGCGCCCGACCCCCTCGGTGGTCCGCTCACAGGCTGACCCTGTGGTACAGGATGGCCCTCTCGCGAGACGGCCCCTTCCTGCCGTCACTTGGCCTTGATGAGCTGCCCGAGCAGCTGCTCGACGCCCCCGTTGCCGACCACCACCTTCAGCTCCTGGATGCCCTCGGCCACGGCGCGCATGGTCTCGAGCTCCTTGAGCCGCATCAGCACCGGACGATCGGCCATCAGCTGGGCGGCGTTGGCCTGCGCGCGGGTCTCGGCGACCTGCTCGCGGCGGCGGATGCCGTTGGCGGCCGCCTCCTTCTCGGCCTCGATCACCCGGTTCATCAGCGCCTTCATCTCGCCCGGCAGCATGACGTCCTTCACGCCGATGCGGGACACCCGCACGCCCATCTGCTCCGCCTCGGGGATCACGCGGCCCTCGAGGAAGGTGGTCAGGGCCGCGCGCTGCTCCAGGAGCTCATCGAGGGTCACCCCCGCGACGAAGTCCCGCAGCGCGAGCTGCGCGAGGCTGTGCACGGCCGCCTGCGGATCGGCCGCCGCGCGCTGGTGCAGCGCCGGGTCCCGGGGGGCCCACTCGACGGTCAGGGACAGCCGCAGCGTGACCTTGTCCTTGGTCATCAGCTCCTGGCCGGTGACCTGGAGCAGCTGACGGCGCATGTCCACCACGCCCACGGAGGTGGGCGCGTCCGGCAGGTTCCAGAGCACGTGCCGGCCGGGGGCCAGCACGCGGTCCAGGCGGCCCTGGCGGAAGAGCAGCCCACGCTGGTGCTCCCCGACGATGGTGCGCAGCACCTCGCCGCCGAGCAGATCGAGGATCCGCTCGTCGGTCGGGGGCGCGGCGTCCAGGTCGACGCGGATCACCTGCACCTCGCCGTCGAGGGTCCAGTGGCGGTGCACGCCCGGCGCCAGGCGCCGCACGGCCTGCCCCTCGCGCATCAGCACGCCGCGCTCGCGGGGGCCGATCTCGACGGTGGCGAACCACTCGGCGGGCAGCACCGCGCGCACCGCCGCGGGGGCGGTGAACACGAGCTCGTCGGTGTCGAAGACCAGGCGCTGCGGCTCGGCGCGCCACAGGTGATGCACGCCGGGGCCCAGGGCCTCGTGCGGCAGCCCGTCGCGGAAGATGACCGCGCGCTGGGTCAGGGTCAGTCGGATGGTCGTACGCATGGCCGGCCTCCTCTCGGTTCTGCCGGTCGCGCCGGCGGGTTCTGGGCGCCGGGTGAGCCCGGCAGACGTGGGTGTGCGCCGGCCGCGCCGGTCGCTGAGTCAGACACATCGATAGAGAACACTGCGCGGCCGGCGTGGCCGCGATTCAGACAAAGGAGGGCGCCCCCGAGCGCGGCCTGGTGCGCGGGCCAGATCCCCTTGGATGCCGGGGGGCTGGCGCACGTCGAGCCACCGCCACCCACGCAGCGCAGGGGGCGCGCCAGGGGGGACGCCGCGCGCGATGACGCGGCGCCGGCCCCTGGGCGGCCCCTGGCCGAAGTGTGTGACGCGATCCGTCGCCCCGGGTCACCCCGGGGGTCGAGACACATGGCCACGGTCGAGGGCGACCGGATCAGTTTTTTCCACGCGGGAAAACCGCTGATGGGCGGGAGCTGGGATGATCAGCCCAGTGCGTCTACCAAGTTTCGCCACCAGTCCGTGATCCGCCCTCAGCGGGCGGGGGAGTGGACCGGGGAGGATTCGAACCTCCAATCCCTGGGGGTTGGCGGTGACACCCGGAACACACCGATCCGGACGCACAGCACAGACGGGGCATCGAGCCCGGGTGCAGCGCGCGGCGGGGTGCCGTGGTACGGCGTCAGCGCCAGACCCGCCGGTCGATCAGACCGACGGGCGGGTGACCTGGGGGGTCACCCTGAAGCTGTGTGTTGGCATCTGAATGCACTTCTCCTGTGTCACCCATGTTCAGGGTGGCGTGCGGGTCACCAGGGGGGGCCAGGCACAGGAGGGCGCGCGTCGTCTCGGGGGCCAGAAACAAAAAAAGCCGCCGAGGGACAAACCCGCGGCGGCCTTTGTTTCCAGACGTTTGCGCGTCTAGAAGCGGGTCGCCTCGGGCGGGTGCGCGCCGCTCACCAGAGCGCCGAGCCGTTCGATTTGCGTGGGCAAGTACGAGTTCATGGCGGCGATGGTAGCGGGGGCTGTGTGAGAGTCAACACAAAAAGTGTGCGGCATGTCTGTTTGATGGGATCGCCGCCGGCGGCTCGGGGCTCAGGCGGCCAGCGCGCGGCCCAGCCAGACCCACGCCACGTAGGGCCACGGGGCCCACGCCAGCGCCGTCCACACCCGCCAACTCAGGCGCGTGCTGAGCCGCCCGTCGGGGCCGACCTGTACGGGGCGCAGGCTGTCGATGGGGCGGCGCAGGCCCACGGCGCCGTCGCCGTCGACGGCGTACAGGATGCCCTCGACGCCGTCGTCCACCAGCTCGGGCCGGGCGCTGCTCGACCGCTGCTCCAGGGTGTAGGTGCGCCCGTCCTCGGCCACGAAGCTGTGGGCGTAGTGGTAGGTGATGTCGGTGCCGTCCTTGTGGCGCCGGCTGGTGGTCCAGTGGCGCCCGTCGGTGGCCCCCGCGGTGCGGCCGTGGCGCAGCAGCCGCAGCTCGGCGTGGGTGCCCCCCAGCCAGTGCATGCCCAGCCAGCCCAGCCCGCCGATGGCGAGGCCGATGGCCCAGGCGGTGCCCACCCGGGGCACGAGGCCGGCGTAGGTGAGCGACAGCGCGAGCCACAGGCTCCACCACACGCCCGATCGGCCGGGGCCGAGGGTCCAGTAGGCCAGGGTGGCGCTCAGCGGCACCCGGCGGGGGGGCGCGGGCAGGCGGGTGAAGCCCTCGGCGGCCGTCAGGGCCAGCCGGATGCCGTCGGGCGCGGCCGGCGGGGGCGCGGTGGCGGCGCGGGGCGCGTCGCCGTCAATGGACAGCGCCAGCGCGCCGGCGTCTGCCGCCGCGACGGCCAGCGCGCCGGCGGCCGCCCCCTCGGGCACCGGCAGCGCGGCGCGCAGGGCCAGGATCGCCGCCTCGGCGGCCGGGGCCAGCGCCGGGTGGCTGGCCTGGACGGTGTGCAGCCACGCCAGGGCGCTGCGGTCGCCCACCCGGCCCAGGGCCTCGAGGGCCGCGCCGCCCACCTGGGGCGAGCCCTGCAGGGCGATGGCTTGCAGCACGGGCAGGTAGCCGGGGTCGATGGGGGGCGCCAGCGCCTGCAGCAGGGCCCGGCGCTGCACCTCGTCGCAGGCCTCGTAGAGGGCGCCCAGGCCGGCCAGGCTGTTGGGGGTGGCGGGGTGGTTGAGCAGATAGGCCTGCAGGCCGACGGGCGGGGCCTCGCCCAGGTGCTCGCTGGCTCGCTTGGCGAAGGCCTTGCTGTGGCGCGGGAGCCGCAGCAGGGCGCGCCGCCACTGGCTGGCCGTCGACAGGGCCTCGCGGGGCAGCCGCTTGAGGGTGGTGAGGTGGGCGTCACTCAAGGTCAGGTCGCCCCGCTCGGCGTGCTGGGCCAGCGCCTTCAGGGCGCCGGCCCGGCTGGGCGGGTGACCGGCCTGATCCACCGCCGCCATCAGCAGCGTGAGGGCGCCGGGATCGTGGCCCCAGGTGGGCTGGCCCAGCATGGCCAGCCCCTGCGAGATCCACTCCGCGTCGACGGGCCGGCGGTCGGCGTCGCGGGCGTCGGCGAGGCAGCGGCCGATCAGGTCGAGGAGGGCGGCGCGCTCGGCCGGGGTGAGGGGCGCCGCGCCCTCGCGCTCGAAGCTGGCGGCCCAGCCCCGGGCCATGTGCTGGCGCTCGGTGAAGCTGAGGCCGCCGGGGTCTCTGAGCTGGGCCAGCTCGCCCTGCAGGGCGTCGCTGAGCGCGTCCGCCGGGCTGAGCGCGCGGGTGGGGTGGCGCAGCGCCTCCGCCGCGGCGGCGCGGATCGCCGGATCCAGGGCCTCGGTGGCGGCGAGGTGCAGGGCCTGCAGGGCGGCGGGCTCCGGGGCGCCCCGCAGGGCCTCGATGCAGGCGGCGTTGCCCTCGGCGGGGCCCTCGCACAGCAACCAGCTCAGGGCCAGGGCGCCGGCTCGGCCGCCGACGCGGGCCGCGAGGGCGGCGACCGCGGGCGCGGGGTCGAGCACCCGCTGGGGGGCGAGCCAGACCAGGGCGCGCAGCACCCGGGCGGCGTCTGCGGGGTGCTCGCCGGCCGCCGCGAGCATCGCGCGCCGCTGGCTGAAGCTGGCGGCGCGGAACACCGCGGCCCAGGTGGCGGGCACCTCGGGGTGATCGCCGTGGCACAGCAGCCAGCTCTGGTGGTCGAGGGGGGCGGTGTCGCCGGTGAACGTCGCCTGACCGAAGCGCGCGCGCAGCGCCTCGGCGTTCAGCGGGAAGGCGAAGCGGGCGTACACCAGCCGCGCGCCCCACGACCAGGCCTCCCGCTCGGCCGCCTGCCACAGCGCCGCCTGCAGCGCCGCGTCGGGCAGCACCGGCACCGGCAGCGCGGCGCGGGCCCGCAGCAGGTGCCCCACGGCGGTCACCAGATCGCCCGCGAAGGCGTCATCGTCGCTCGGGCGAGCGGGGCCCTCGGTGATGAACCGCGCCGCCAGCGCGGCCACGTCGGCGCGGCCGCACAGCCCGGGCTGCGCCCACAGCGTGAAGATCAGCCGGGTGGTGTCGAGGGCGCTGGGCGACCAGCCCAGGCCCGACAGGCCGTCGAGCCACGCGCCCATGGCGGCCACGAGGGCGTCGCCCTCGGCGTCGACGAAGGCGAGCCAGTCGGCGGGGATCTTGTAGCGGCGCGCCAGGTCGGCGGCCTCGATCGTGCGCCGCAGGGCGGCCCGGTCTGCCACGGCTACCGGTGGTTGGCGACGGTGGGCGGCACCACGTCGCCGCGGGCCTGCAGGTCGAGGGCCTGGGGGTGGGCCTGGTAGAAGCCGCGCACGGCGTCGGCCAGCGCGCGCTTGGCGGCCTCGGTCACCGGGCAGGGATCGGCGTCGGGCAGGGCGGCCACCAGCGCGTCCACCAGGGGCACCTGCGCGGCGGGCACCCGGTCGCGCCAGCTCGCGAGCAGGGCGCGATCGACGTGGGAGGGCAGCGAGCCCAGGATGCCCACGTCGTTCTGGCCGTGCACCAGCAGGCCCGAGGTGGTGCCGCGGTCGAGGGTGAGCACCTGGAACAGGTACACGGTGTGGTAGGCGCGCTGGGCGGCGCGCTCGGCGGCGGTGGGCGGCCCGTGGGCGGCCAGGGCCTCGGCCACCAGATCGCCGTACACCGCGATGACGGCGGTGCCGATGGCCTCGGCCAGCGCGGCGTCGGCGTCGAAGTCCCCGGAGTCGTGGGCCTCGAGATAGAAGTGCGCGACCCCGCGGTGCCGGCCGAGGGCCGGGATGTGGAAGTAGCGGTCGCCCTGCGCGCGGCCCGCCTCGAAGTGGGCGGGGGCGGCCGCCTTCAGAGCATCCAGGAAGCGCTCGGCGGCGGCGGCGTCGGGGTGGCTGGGGTTGAGGTCGGCCATCATGCGCCAGTAGCCCACGCCGTCGCGGCGCTCGGTGAAGCTCAGGTGCATGTGCATGGACGGCGCCCGCGGGTGGGCGGGGTGCACGATGGTCGACAGGGCGTTGGCCGAGGCCAGGCGCTTGTCGGGCAGGTCGTCGTAGTGGATGCCCGACACGTTCACCGACGCGCGGTCGAAGATGGGGGTGTCGCCGATCTGCAGCCGGGCGCCGCCGCCGTGGCGGCCGCCGTCGCGCAGCCAGCGCACGGTCTCGAAGGGCTGGGGGGCGCCGGCGGCCGCGGCCACCGCCTCCAGCCGGTCGGCGAGGGCGCGCTGCAGCCCCTCCACCAGTGACAGGGCCCGGACAGCGCGGGGCGACGACGCAGGGATCACGCTCATGGCGGCACCATAGCCGCGGCGCCAGGCGTCGACCAGCCCCGCCGTCGCCTGTGCAGGCCCCGGCTGCCAAGGGGCCCTGGCACTGTCACGCTGGCTTGGCGGTGGCCCCGCGTCCCGGGCGCCGGGGCCCCGCCGACGGCGCCGCTGGCCCATGGCACCGTTGTTGCTAACCCCCCTCGCGCCGGGGGGCGCGCACCGCGCCCGGTGAAGGAGTGCAGGCATGACAGGGTGGGACCGGATCGCGAGGGGCTGGCTGGCCGTGTGGCTGGGGGCGGCGGCGATCTGCATCGGCTGTGATGGGGGCGAGCCCGGCGCTGTGGCCGACGCACAGCCCGCCGATGGCGCGCACCCCGACGCCATGATCTCGGATGGGGCGGCGCCCGACGGCAGCGCCCCCCTCGCCGACGGTGGCGCGCCTGTGGCCGACGGCGGCGCCGACGCCGGGCCGCTGTGGGACTGCGTGAGCCCGCTGGGCGCGACCCCCGAGTACCTCACCACGCTGGGCTGCCTGGCGGACTTCCGGCAGCTTGCGAGCGAGCCCCTGGACGCCTCGATCCCCGGCGCGCGCTCGCTCAAGACGGTGATCGATCGCTTCGACGGCGACGCGCTCTACTTCCAGAACACGAGCCTGTACCCGATCCACTGGGACTTCGCGTCGCGCCACCTGTCGGGCCGCGGCCTGCCCGTGGTGCCCATGCTGTCGGCCTTCAACCGCACCGAGTACAGCTCGCCCACCCGGCGGTTCCTGCTGGGCACGCTGACCTTTTACGAGGGCCCGGGCGTGTACGCCTACGAGGTGGCGCCCTACGACACCGCCGACGCGCAGATGATCACCACGGCCTTCCGGGCCATCGCCGCCCACGGCTACTTCGCCGACCGGCTGGTGTTCCACATCAACGCCGAGGCCGTGCGCCGGGTGGCCGAGGGCCTGCCCGCCGACATCCCCACCGTGACCACCGACGCCCTGTACGCGGGCATCGACTACCAGCCGCTGAACGTGGCCGAGAGCTACGGGCGGCTGCGCTTCGTGACGGCGGCCGAGCTTGAGCGGGCCTACGTCTCGTACCGCGAGATCCCGGTGCTGGATCAGGTGCCGAACGACATCTCGGTCACGGCCGGCATCATCACCGAGCAGTTCCAGACCCCGCTGTCGCACATCAACGTGCTGGCCAAGAACCGCGGCACGCCCAACATGGCGCTGCGCGGGGCCTTCCAGCACCCGGCGCTGCGGGCCCTGGACGGGCAGTGGGTGCGGCTGTCGGTGGGCGCGCAGGCCTACACCATCGAGGCGGTGGACCAGGCCGAGGCCGACGCGTGGTGGGACGCCCACAAGCCCGCCGCCATCAGCCTGCCCGGCGTGGACCTGACGGTGCAGGACCTGCGCGACATCGAGCAGACCATCGACCCCGACGCCCTGCCGCTCTTCGACGCCATCAAGGCCGGCACCCGGGCCTTCGGCGGCAAGGCGGCCCACTACGGGGCCCTGAGCCATGTGCCCGACGTGCCGGTGCCGGCGGCGTTCGCGGTGCCGGTGAGGCATTACTTCGACTTCATGGCTCAGCATGGCTTCGACGCCGACGTCGCCGCGATGCTCGCCGACCCGGCGTTCAATGACGACCCCGCCGAGCGCGACGCCCGCCTCGCCGTGCTGCGCGCGCGCATGGAGGCGGCGCCGCTCGATCCGGCCTTCGAGGCCACGCTCATCGGCAAGCTGCGGGCCGACT
>JAUHVS010000130.1 GCA_030424955.1 bacterium
CCTCACGCCTCCATCCATGGCCGCCCGCACGCCCCTGAGCCAGACCCCTCTGGCCGGCCCCGGGTGGCGGTGCCCCCGCAGGACGCCGCACGGGGCAGCGACCGGACACGCCGCGCCTAACGGCCGCCCCTCCTGGAGACGCCCCCACCCCAAGGGTGCCCGCGCGGGCACGCCCCGTTGGCCCTGCCCGAGCGGATGCGGTACACCGCCGCGCTGCCCATCAGCCTGGAGCCCGGCGACGATGCGCCCCACCGCCCAGAAGATCCGCATCCTGGCCCGCACGCCAGACGCGCTGTCAGCACAGATGCGCGCTGAGATGCAGGCGCTGGCCACCCGCTGCGATCCCGCCCTGCCTGCCGATCACATCCGCACCCGGCACCTCGAGGGGCCCACGGCCACCTACTATCTGGCCTACGAGGGGGCATGGCTGGTGGGCATGCAGAGCTACCGCACGCACACGCGAGTGACGCCCTTTGGCCCCAAGCCCATGCCCGTGTTCGAAGGCCGCCTGACCTACAAGGCCCCCGACAGCCGGACGCCGGGGTTGACGAGCCGGGTGTCCTTCCTGCACGTCCGGCGCACCCTGGGCCGGGCCTTCCTGCTGCGGCCCTGGGTCGCCATCGCCCACAGCCCCAACCCGCGCATCTACGCGCAGTTCAATCGCGCGCTGGCCGAGGTGCACCCGTCCCTGACCCCCACCCCGCGCCCCTGCCCGCAGGCCGTCCGCGACTTTGTGCACACCGTGACAGGGCAGCCCGTCTCGGCGCAGCTGGTCGATCAGGGTGATCCCGCGCTCCCCGCCGCGGTCGACATCAGCGCCACATACGACGCGCTCTACGCCACCCGAGCGGCGGATCTCAACCAGGCCTTCTTCGATCTGGGCATCTTCGAGCGGCGCACAGCCGGGGTCGCGCTGACCAACCGCGCCGTGTACGTGGTCGGCGTGCACCGGCCCCTTCAGACCGCGCTGCACCAGCTTCGCCAGCGCATCGCCCGGGGCCGCTGACGCCCCTCAGACCAGCCGCAGCCCGTCCGCGCTCAGCAGCACGAGGTTGGGCGTCGCGCCCACGGGCACCGCGCTGAGGAGGGGGCGGGCGCACGGGCCCAGCGCCACGACGCCGTCGGGCGTCCAGCGGCTGAGCGCGCCACTGTGGGCCAGAAACAGCGCGCCGGCGCTCCCGCCCACCAGCCGCTCGGGGCCCCCGCCCACGGGCCGGTGCTGCGCGTCGAACAGCGCCCAGCCGCGCCCAGGCAGCCGCTCGGCCACCTCGCCCACCACCCGCCAGGTCTCGCGCGACAGGTCCACGGCGTAGCGGTGGGCCGCGTCGGGCCCCAGGGCCACGACCGGCGCACAGGTGCGGCCGTCCTCGTCCATGGCGTCGGCGGGGTCGCCGAACATCTCATCGGGATCGTGGGCGTACAGCACAGCCCGCAGGGGATCGGCGAAGCGCACCGCCAGGCGCACAGCCCCGAACCGCTGCCAGCGCTGCGGCAGGCCGCCGGTCAGCAGCACGTCGTGCGCGTAGTGCGAGAGCGCGGCGTCGGCGGCGCAGGCCAGCTCCACCCGCACGGGGTCGTTGCTCTCGAACCCCCACAGCTTCCGACCGTGCCCCACCGGCCAGGCGTGCTCGCTGGGGGCCCAGGGCCGCGGGGGATCGCCGATCCACCAGTCGTAATGGCACCGCCCCCCCGTCCAGGCCACCCGCTCGAAGGGGTCGCGCCCAATCCAGGCCCCCCATGGGCCCCGCACGGGGAGGTCTGGCTCAGGGCCCCAGACCCACGGCGCGGCCACGACCGATCCCCTGCGCGCCAGCGCGGGGCGAGCCCCGGGGTGTCGGCTGCCGTCGACGAGGTCGAGCCAGCCGTCGGAGGTCCAGAGCCCCGGGCGGCCGCCGCGGTGCCCGAGCCGGCCCGCGACGTCGGCGGGCTCGGGCGCCGACCAGGGGATCCACGGGCCGGGCGCCCACGCGGGCCCCGGGCGCCGCGCCGCGGTGCCTCGCGGCCGGGATCGCCCCAGCGCCCGCGCCGCGTGCAGCGCCGCCCGCAGGCCCTCCGCGTCGCTCGGCCCCTCCCAGCGACGCACCGCGATCACCGTCCCCAGCGCAGCCAGCAGCGCGTCGAGCCCGTCGGCGTGCGGCGCCGATGGCCCCTCGGGCCCAACCAGCACCACCACCGCCTCCGCGGCGCGCAGCAGCCCGACGCAGCCCCACGCGCCCATCACGCCCGTCGCGCCAAGGGCCAGGACCAGGGTCGCGGGGGGCGTCAGCCGGGGCGGCTCCAGCGCGCCGGGCACGCACCCCAGGGCCGCCAGGCAGCCAGGGCCGAGCCGATCGGACCAGGCGAACCGACCCGCGAGGTCGTCCGGGAAGACCACCCCAACGGCGGCGTCATCGTGGGTCGGGTGCGGAGACATGGACCAGCATAGGCGCGGCCTGCGCCCTGCTGCCACGGTGAAACCCCCCGGGCGCGCCCGCCCCCGCCCCACCGGCGCTGTCCACGCGGTGCGCCCTGGATCCGCTGCGCCCCAGGGGCACACCGGGGAGCAACCGCCCCCCGACACGATTGAGTGGATCGAGACTGACCGACCTGCGCACCGTCCCGCCGGCGCGCCATTCAGGGGGATGGGCGTGGGGGGGCCTCGTCATATTCTCAGCGGCCGAGCCGGCCGGCTGAGGTGCTCATCCTGAGCCCATGACGACAGCGCCTGGACCTTGGGGAGAAGCCAGAGATGCATCGGATTCTGTACGCATGTTGCGTCGCCGTGGCGCTGTGCGCCTGTGACGACGGCTCGAACGGCGCCGACCCGCCCGATGCGAGCGGCGCCGGCGGTGTTGGCGGTGTTGGCGGTGGCGTCGGCGGCGCGGGCGGCGCTGGTGGCGCTGGTGGGGTCGGTGGCGCGGGTGGCGAAGGCGGCACAGGCGGCGCTGGGGCCGCCGGTGGCGCAGGTGGCGCCGGGGGTGCTGGCGGCGCTGGGGGCGCAGGTGGCGCAGGCGGCGCCGGCGCGGGCACCTGCGAGGCCCCGTTCGCGTTCATCGCCGACGGCGAGGGCCGCTGGATCGCGACGGGCACCACGGGCACCGACGCCCACGGGGGGGCCTGCGTGCCCATCAACCCAGACACCGGCGCCCCCCTCCCCGGCGCGGACGCCGTCGTGCGCTTCGTCGCCCCCGACGCCGGCCCCTACCAGTTCGACACCCTCGGCTCGGACTTCGACACCCTCCTCACGGTGCAGTCCACCTGTGGCGACGCGGCCTCGGAGCTCGCGTGCAACGACGACCTGGGCGATCAGGCCGACCCCATGCGCGACGTCCGGAGCCGGCTCGTGCTGCAGCTTGCGGCCGGCGCCGAGATCTTCTTCATCGTCGACACCTACGACAGCGCAGACGCCAACCCGTTCGTGCTCAACGCCCAGGTGAGCCTGGGCACCGCGCCCACCCTCGAGGGGGCCGCGGCCTACGGTCACTTCGACAACGACACGCTGGGGCTGATGGTCGACGGCACCGACCCCGACGGCGACGTGACCGGGCTCAGGCTCTGGCCCCTCGACGATCAGGGCGCGCCCATCGGGGACGCCGTCGACACCCCGTTCACCGAGCTGAACCAGGCCGGGGGCGCCTTCGACGGCCGGGCCGTGCTGGTCCTGGGCGGCCCCGCCCCCGAAGTGTTGGCCGGCGTGCGGGTCGTCGTGGTCGATGCCTCGGGCTTGGAGGCGGCGCCCGTGGACATCCCCCTCGAGGCCCCGCCCATCGCCGCAGCGGGCGATCGCTGCGACGTGCAGGGCACCTTCGACCAGTGCGCCGAGGGCACCGCCTGCCGCGGGGACGACGGCGCGCCAGCGACCTGCCTCGAGCTGGGCAGCTGCGCGGCCCCCTACGACCTGCAGGCCGCCGGCGATGACCGCTGGACCCTGGCCGGCACCGTCGGCCCGGACGATCGCCACCGCGGCAGCTGCGTCAATCAGCCCGGACCCGACGCCGCGGTGCGCTTTGTCGCCCCGGAGGCCGGGCACTACGTCTTCGACAGCTCGGGCTCGAGCTTCGACACGGTGCTCTACGCGCGCTCGACCTGTGACGACGACGCGTCCGAGCTCAACTGCAACGACGACGCCCCGGCGGCTCAGCGGGCCGGGACCTTCGAGAGCGGCTTCGCCCTGGATCTCGCGGCCGGCGAGGCGGTGTCTGTCATCGTCGACACCTGGGGCGCGGACGCCGGTGACGGCGCCTATGTGCTGACCGTCACCCGCGCCGGGGGGACCGCGCCCACGCTCAACCAGGGGTCCGCCTTCGCGAGCGCGCAGCAGGTCACGGGCCTGCGGTTCGTGGGGACCGATCCGGACGGGGACTTCAGCCACTTCCGGCTGACGGCGCTCGACGCAGCGGGCGAGGTCGTCGAGGGCCGGACCGCGACCCTCCTCGACATTCAGGAGCTCGACCAGGCCGAGGGCAACTTCACCGGTCGACTCTGGATCGACGCGAACGCCGATGGCGTCAGCGCCATGCGGGTCGTCGCCATCGACGCCGCCTACTTCGAGAGCGCCCCCCTCGACGTCCAGATCCAGGCCCCGTGGATCGCCCGCCGGACAGAGCCCTGCGACCCCCGGGGTGTGTTCGGGGTGTGCGAGGCGCAGCGGGTCTGCGCCGCCGTCGAGGACGCCCCCCCCGTGTGTGTCGGCACCGCGCCGGTGCTCACCGACGCGGCCGCCTACCTCTCGGGGGACTACGTCTTTGGCGTCCTGGTGCACGGCACGGGGCACCCGGACGACGGCGCCTACCGGCTCCAGGTCCGGATCCGAAACGCCGACGAGCAGATCTGGCCCCCTGGCGGCGAGCTCTGGCGGACCATCAGCCTCGGCGCCGCGATCGACGGCTTCGACCTCACGGGCACCGCCAGCCTGCAGCTGGGCCCAACCGCCACGTGCGACCAGGTGTCCTCCAACTACCTCGTGGGCTGCGTCGTGCTCGGCATGCGCCCCCTGGCGGAGTGTGAGGCCGAGGGGGACGCACAGGAGGCGGCCTGCGTCGCACGCGAGCGCGCCCGCTGGGCCGGCGGGGTCGCCTCGATCGAGGTGCGGATCGCCGCGTCGGCCACCGAGCTGACCAGCGAGTGGAGCGGCCCGCTGCCGCTCAACCGCCCGGGGACCCCCGGGCTCGGCGAGCCCTGCACGGCCAGCGGCGCCCTCGGCGCGTGCGCGGCGGGCTCGCAGTGTGCGGGCGACGGCACCCCCGAGTCCCCCCGGGGGCTGTGGGCCTGCGCCGCCAACTGAGCGGGCGGGGGCTGTGGGCCTGCGCCGCCAACTGAGCGGCCGCCCGCGGCGCGCCCCTACGGGGTCTTCTCCGCCGCACTCGACACAGTTGAGCCGGGTGACACTGGCGCAGCGCGCAAGAAGTCCTTGATCGGCTGCCGGGCCCCTTCCTTGAGTTTGAACTCAGGGTTGATCAGCGTGTCGCGCGGGTCCAGCAGGCGATCGAGCACGGCTGAGCTGAACCGGAGCCTCGCCGTCTCCTCAGCGTCCGCCTTGACCTTCGCCGCCTCGGCGGCGCTGAAGTCACGGCCGATCCGATTGACATCTGACTTACCGGCCACCCAAGCGCCCTTGGCCATCACACACACATCATAGGCCGCGCGATCCTCCTGGGTCATGGCCTCGTTGGCAACACGCCCCAGCACGCTGGCGGCGTCTCCCCGGGAGAACAACGCCGTCGCGCCCGCCGTCAGCAGCGGGCCCGCCAGCGCCAGCCCGGTGCCCACGTGGGCCCAGCCATCCTGAGTGTCGGAGTCTGCCGCCTGACTCGCCGTCAGGATCGCGCCGGTCGCGCTGGCCGCGATCCCCAAGCCGACGAACCCCCAGCCAAAGACCGAGTGCATCGTCGCGGTCGCGCGCGCGTTACTCTCAAGCTCAGCGCAGAAGTCATGCCCGCGCACCCGGCCCCGATCCGCACCATACGGCCTGGTCTGCCCCATCCCGCACCCGACGGCCAAGGCCGCCACCAGCCCCAGCATGCCCCACCGCCCGAACCCCGATTCGCTCCAACGTGCCACGTCGAAACTCCTCCTCAGCGCCTGGCGTTGGTCTGTTGGCCAGGGCCGACCCGTGATGCGCCCATAACACAGCCCGTCCAACGGAACGCGCTGTCCCAGAACAACGGCGCCATCGCGCAGGGTCTCACCGCCCATTGTATTCCACAAGCAGAATATGAGCAGCCGTCCGCCCTCGACCCGGTCGGGCAAGATGCGCGCGTGGAGCGCACACAGGGTGCGGCAATGGCTCGCGGCCCCGGGTATGCTGAGCGGAAGCGACGAGGGAGAGGCTCGGATGCGTCGATCGGTCGGCTGGCTGCTGCTGACAACGTGGATGGTCCTGGGGTGCGACGAGACAGGCAGCGCCGCAGGCGATGGGGGCCCCGCGCCCGCTGCACCGCGCGACGGTGCGACCGGCCTGGATCAGGGGACCGACGGCGCGACGCCAGTGGACGGCGCGCGCGTCCCGGACGCCGGCGACGCAGCTGCAGACGGTGCGGTCCCCAGCGACGCGGCCACGGACGGCGCGATCCCCAGCGACGCGGCCCCTCCGGGCGATGGCGCTGTCCCCGCCGACGGTGGCCCCGACGCCGCCCCCTGCGTGCCGGCCCCTGAGATCTGCGACGGCGAAGACCAGGACTGCGACGGCGCCGTGGACGAGGCGCTGGGCACCCAGCCCTGCGCCGACGCGCAGGGCGCCTGTGCCGCGGCGATGGCCCAGTGCGTCGACGGCGCGTGGCGCTGCGACCGCCGCCCGGCCCAGGAGCGCTGCGACGGCATGGTCGACGAGGACTGCGACGGCGCGGTCGATGAGGGCTGCGCCTGTGCTGCAGGGGCCCGGCGGGCCTGCGGTGACGACACGGGCGCGTGCCAGGCCGGCGAGCAGGCCTGCGTCGAGACCTGCGCGGCCGATGGGTGCAGCAGCGCCTGGGGCCCCTGTGTCGGCGAGGTGGGGCCCGAGGCCGAGCGCTGCGACGGCCGCGACGAGGACTGCGACGGGGTGATCGACGAGGCCCTCGAGCAGGCGTGTGGGCTCGCGGAGGGGCCCTGCGTGCCGGGCATCTCCCGGTGTGAGGCTGGCGAGTGGGGCGCCTGCGAGGGCGCGGTGGATCCCGTCCAGGAGCGCTGCAACGGCGAGGATGACGACTGCGACGGCGCCGTCGACGAGGGCGCGCTGCTGGCCGACGTGGCGCTGGCCGACGTGGGCCTGGGCGAGGTGAGCCTGAGGGCGCGGATCTTCGCGCTCGGCGGGGCCATCGCGGTGATCTGGACCCAGGACAGCCCCAACACCCTGGACGACGACATCCTGCTGGCCCGCTTCGACTGGGACGGCCTGCTGCTGGCGGCGCCCCACGCCGTGGGCCGCCTCAGCCCGGGCGCGAACTTCCGCGTCCTGCCCACGGGCGACGGCGCCCTGCTGCTCGTCGACGAGAAGGCCTTCGGGCAGCCGGACGCCCCGGTGCCATGTGATCCGGAGCGGCCGCACCTCTTCGCCCTCGACGCGGAGGGCCAGGTCGTCGAGGCCCTGGACTGTGGCCTGTGGCTATCGAGTCGAGGCGCGGACAGCCCCCTGGTGAGCGCCCGCGGGACCGCCGGGGCCTTGGTGGGCCGTGACCGCCACAGCCTGGTGGCCGTGCGCGGCCTGCGCAGTCACGTGGGCTATCGAGGCGTGGGTGGCGCGGCGCAGGTCTGGGCGCGCTGGCTGCGACCCGGCGCACCACTGCTGTCGGAGCGCCCGCTCGACGGCGCGCTCCAGTGCGCGACCGACGACCAGCCAGCCTGCGGGACCCCCGCGGTGGCGACGACCCCGGGGGGCCTGGCAGTGGCGATCCGCGACGCCGAGGTGATCCGGCTGTCTCGCGCCGATCTGGCGGGCAACCGGCTGGCGGACGCTGTGGAGGTCCCAGCCGATGGGGTCCCCGTGGCGGTGGACCTGGGCGACACCGCGTGGGTGTTGTGGGGCACGGACCAGCTCCACCGGGCACAGATCGACGCGGACGGCGTCGCCGTGGCCGATCCCGTCGATGTGGCGGTGGGGCAGCTGATCGCGGCGACCTATGACGGCCGGCGGGTGACGGTCTTCGGCCGCCGGGAGGCGGGCGTGTGGTCCGCGACCCTCGATCGGGCGGGCGCCCTCGTCGCGCCGGCCCGCAGGGTCTTCGACGAGGTCGACCCCGACCGCTACGTCGGTCAGGGCGTGCGCGCCTGGCTGGGGGAGCTGGGCGTCGCCACCCAGCGCAACCGCCGGGCGTGGCTGGTCACCGACGGCGGTGAGTGGCGGCTGCAGATCGACGGGGTGACCCCCTGCAGCGCGCTGCCGGCCTGCGGCGATGAGCCTGACCGCTGTGACGGCGTGGACGACGACTGTGACGGCCTGGTGGACGAGGCCGCGGCCCTGGCCCCGGGCGAGTGCCTGAGCGCCTCGCCCGGCGCCTGCGCGACCGGGGACGCCCGCTGCCACGCCTGTGCGCGGGCCGCCCCCGCGCCTGAGGTGGCCTGCGACGGGGTTGACGACGACTGTGATGGTACGGTGCACGATCTGCACACGGTGACAGACGCGCGAGTCTGTCTCGACAAGGACGTGCTGGTGTGTGGCGACCCGCGGTACCAGAACTTCTGCGGGGGCCGCGAGCGGCTGGCCTGCCAGCGGGCCTTGGAGACCCTGCCCCTGCCGGACGACCAGCGGCTGGTGCTCGCGCACAGCGAGATCAACCTGGGCGCCTGGGCGCTGACCGCCGAGCTCGACGGGCAGCCCGACACCCGCCGGCTGGTGACTGTGCGCCACCACCGCAACGGCTACCCCGAGGGCTACCGCGTGAGCGGGATCGCCGGGGGCGCGCTCTGGGTGGCCGCCCTTACGCCTGAGAGCACGGGCCTGTTGAGCCCGCGGGCGCTGAGCTTCGACCTGATCCGCGTGCCCATCGAGCCCGACGGCCTGGGGGCGCCGATCGCGACGCCCCTGCCCACGGGGGATCGGCCCAGCGACGGCTTCATCGGGCAGTGGGACGCCGATCCCACCCTGGCGGTGGGCGACGCGCACGTGGCCCTGGCCTGGGTGCGGCCCGACGTCGAGGATCGCCCGGGCTCGGTCTGGCTCGGGGTGTGGGATCACGCCGGAGAGCCCGTGGCGGCAGCCCGCGAGGTCGTGCTCGACGCCGAGCGGGCCGTGCGCGCGCCGCGGCTGGTCGCGGTGCCGGGGGGCTTCTTGTTGCTGGCCGCCGTGCGCATCGCCACCCTGCCCGATCGACGCGGCGACGTGGTGGACGATGGCTACCGCATCCGCGCCTGGCCCCTGTCACCACAGGGTGAGCTGGGCCCGCCCCAGCTCGTGGCAGAGCTCCGCTTCCTGGCCACCTGGGACTACCGATCAGAGCGCTACCGCGCGCCCGCCGCCGTGCGCTTCGACGCTGCGCGGGGCGCCGAGGGCGTCTTGGTGGCGTGGGGCGCCGACGCCGTGGACGGGCCAGTGGCGGGCGTGCAGACCGCCTTCGCCGGGTTTGACGGCCGGGTGGCGGCGCCGCGCATCGACGTGCGGCCCGTCGCGGGCGACCTGTCCGATCGGGGGCTCAGGGTACGGGCGACGGCCGATGGCTTCCTGGTGCTGCACGCCCCCGGCGAGATCGACGCCTACAGCCCCGGCGGTCAGCGGCTGGCGCGGGTGGCCGTGGTCGAGCCGTGGGCCGACGGCAACACCCCGCTGGATCTGTCGGTGGACGCCAGCCACCTGTGGCTGGCGACCCGCAGCGTGCAGTCAGAGGAACCAGCCCGGGCGCGGCTCACCCGCTGCGAGTGACCCGCGCGTTGCGCAACGGCAGCGTCCTCAGAGGAACCGCGACCACACCGGCCGGGTGACCTTGAGCGCCTTGAACATGAGCGCCGGTCCGCGCTTCTTGCGGCTCCACAGGAAGCGGAACTGCCCCTCCAAGAACGGGCCGCTCAGGAACGAGTCAGCCACGCCGATGGACTCGCGGGCGTTCACCGCCGTCAGCTCGTCACGGGTCGCCCCCCCGCGGTAGGTGCGCGCGCGGCCCTCGGCGATCCAGCCCTCGGCGATGGCCTGCGCACGATCCAACAGCTCGGCGTGCGGGGCCACCCACTGGGCCAGCCCTACCTCGGCGGCCTCAGCGCCCGTGGGGATCCAGCCCTCGGCGCCCAGCATCCGCGCCGCGGCCTCGGCGCCCATCAGGCGCTCGAACAGCACGCTGGAGCAGCCCTCGGGGCAGACCCCGAGCTTGGCGAAGGGTGTCGAGAAGCTGGCCTGGTCCGAGGCGATGATCCCGTCGCACAGCGTGGCCGAGGTCACGCTGGCGCCGATGGCGGGCCCATTGACCGCCGCCAAGATCGGCTTGGGGAAGTCGATGAAGCGGCCGAAGAGCGCCTCGTTGTGCTCGACGATCATCGCGTGCAGCGCGCGCGGCGCCTGGAGCGACAGCGTGCCGCCCAGGTTGACGCCGGCGCTGTAGTACTTGCCAGCGCCGGTCAGGATCACCGCCTTGACCGCTGGATCAGCCGCAGCGTCCGCGAAGGCCGCCTGCATGGCAGCCATCATCTCGGCCGTCCAGCCGTTGAGCCGCTTCGGCAGGTTCATCATCAGGGTCCGCACCCCGTTCGCGTCTGCCGTCTGCACCAAAGCCGCTGCGCTCACTGCACACCTCCGAGTCGATGTCTGCGCACGGGTCGCACGGCCAGGGGCCAGGGCGCAAGGCGAAGCGGGCTTGCGCCGTCGGCCGCCCGGGGGATCCGCGTGTGTTGCCCGGGGTGGCACACCACGCGACGCAGCGTGCGGTCCCCCCAACCCACCCGGCGGTGAGGTCCCGCGGGCGACCGACGGCCGGGTGTCCCGTTGGCCTGCCGAAGGCACACGCGCCCTGTGCCCTGGGCCGACGTCCAGGGGGCGCAGTGAGGCGCACGCGCGCGGCCCGCCGCGGCCCGTGCCCGCCCGCCCGCCCTGACACGCCCGCCGAGCGGCCGAGGGCCCAAGGTCGAGCCCGAAGGTGCGGGACGGGAGGCGCGCCAGCCCCACCGTGCTACGCT
>JAUHVS010000131.1 GCA_030424955.1 bacterium
GGTCTGCATGATCTCGAGGTCCGCCTGGAAGGCCGTGGTGTCGCGCTGGGCCAGGTCCTTGCCGAGCTGGCCGGTGCCTTCGAAGCGCACGCGGGTCTTGCCAAAGGGCTGCACCACGCGGGTGCCCACCGTCGCCAGCACCGCGCCGTCGCGGTCGACGCCCGGGCCGCCGTCGTTGCCGACCTGGATCTGGAACAGGCTGTAGAGCTCCAGCGTCAGATCCTTTGCGAGCATCGGGCCGATGTCGGCGTACACGCCGCCAAACCAGTCATCGCCCTCGAAGAGCTCGTCGAAGGCCGGGTGCTTCTCGCCCGGCACGGCGTCGGGCCGCGCCAGGGTCATGAACACATCCACCCACGGGCCCTTGGCGTCCTTGGACAGGCGCGCGCGCACGCCGTCCCAGCTGCGCGCCGTCTGGTGCCAGCCCAGGTTGCCGATGATGGCGTGATCGCCGTAGGCCATCTCGAACCGGCCGAAGTCCAGCCGGTGCATGGGGCCTGACCAGCGCACGAAGGCCTCGTGCACGCCGACGGCCGCGTCGTTGATGGTGCCCCCCATGGTGCCCTGCACGCCCGAGGACTGCAGCACGAAGCGCGGGGCCACGTGGTGGTCGCCGCGGAACTGCGCGCCCTGGCCCCACACGCCCAGGCGGGCGCGGTAGAAGAAGGCGTCGCCCTCTTGGAAGCGCCCCTGTGAGGCGCCGATGCCGGCGTAGTTGTCGCGCAGCTCGAAGCGGGTCCAGAAGTCTCCGTCGACGGTGATCGGCAGCGCCGCCTGGGCCTGTGCGGCCGCCTGCGCGGGGGGCGCCTGCGCCAGCGCCGCGCCGGTGGGCGCCAGGCCCAGGCCCAGGAGCGTCAGGCTGCTCGTGGTGAGCACGCGAGAGAGGCGAGAGGTGCGAGACATGGGGTCTCCTTGAGCGAGGCGACGCCCGCTCTGTCGTGGAGGGTGTCCTCGACGCTGTGCGTCAGGCGGGGTCCTCATCCATGAGCGCGCACAGGCGCGCGTAGTATTCGTCTTCCGACAGGCCGAGCAGGCAGGCGCCGAAGGCGAGGGCGTCGTCGGCGGTGGGCATGCGCCCGTAGTTCACGCTGGGCAGGTGGTAGGCCACCACCAGCGCGAGCCCCGGGTGCCCACGCAGCCGGGCGCTCAGCACCAGCGTCGCCGTCTTGAGGCCGGCCCCCTCGTGCCAGGTCAGGGTCGCAAAGGTGCCGGGCCGCACCGGGCCGTCATCGAAGGCCAGCGTGCAGGGGTAGCGCACCACCCCCCGGTCGCCCAGCAGGTGGGCCAGCGCAGCGGGGGCCGAGAGGTCGCCGTGGGTCTGGCGGGCGTGGGCGGCCACCCCCAGCAGGTGCTCGCGCAGGGCCGAGCGGCCCAGCGCCTTCAAGCCTGTGAACACACGCTTGGCCACGGCGGCCTCCTCGCGCCGGGTGGGCTACTTGTAGCGGGCCTTGAACTCTTGCTGCCGCGCCTGGCGGCGGGCCTTCTCGGCCGGGTCCATCTTGTTGATGAACCAGCGGTGGTTCGCGCTCTCGAGGATCTCGGTCAGCTTCGCCTCGAGCTTGCTGGCGGCGATCTGCTTGGTCATGTCGGCGCTGTGCTTGCCACGCTCGATGAGCTCGCGCAGCTCGGGGATGAACTCCGAGTACCAGTTGCGCGCCACCTCATAGGTGCCATGCCAGTGCGTGATGTCGGGCCCCATCATGCTGGCGCCGTGTCGCGCGCGCCGGCCCTCGTGGTGCCACAGCTCGAACCAGGTGAAGTCGATCTTCTCCGAGAACTTCGGCTTGTTCTTCAGCGGCTCCGCCAGCGCCATCAGGGCCAGGCCAGGCTTCGCGAACTTCTCGTGGTACAGCTCGATGAGCCCGTCGTACTGCACGTAGAAGCCATCGATGAAGGAGCTGTTGTGGCAGTTGCTGCACACATCCTCCATGGCCTTGCGGCGCTGCTGCCACGGCACCTTCGCGCCCGGCAGGCCCAGCTTCGCGTCCGAGATCTCGGGCCGCACGCTGACGGGCGGGCGGTTGTTCCAGCTGATGCGCATGCCCACGTCGTGGGTCACCGGCTGGTTGGGCGTGGCGCTCATGTGGCAGGTGGCGCAGGTGGGGGCCGCGTCGTAGTCCTCACCGACGATCCACTTGGCGGCGCCCAGGTTCATCTTGTCGATGTTGGCCCGGAAGGCGATGCCGTGCTTCGACTCGTTGTAGATCTCGATCTGCGGGTGGTCGGGGCCCATGTGGCACTTGCCGCAGGTGTCGGGGTGGCGCGCGACGGTGATCGAGAACTCGTGGCGGCTGTGGCACGCCGTGCACGAGCCCTCGGACCCGTCGGGGTTGAAGCGGCCGATCCCCGTGTTGGGCCAGGTCGCCGGATCCAGCTTGCCGTCCTTGAGCACCTTCACCTGGCTGCCGTGGCACTGCCAGCAGCCGTTGACAGCAGCCGCCGAGTTGCCGTGGGGGAAGCCCGGTGTGACGAAGGCCTGGTTGCCTTCCACCACCTCGGCCAGGGTGTTGTCGAGGGAGCCCAGGATGCGCCCGGCCTTGGCGTGGTGGCTGTTGGTGAACTCCACCACCTCCTTCTCGTGGCAGCGCCCGCAGTCGCGGGGCGACACGATCACCGAGATGACCTCGCCCTCGTGCTTGAAGGCGTCGACGTCCTTCGGGTTGGCCTGGTGGCACTCATAGCAGCCCACGTTCGCGCGGAAGTGCTTGGAGTTGCCCCACTGCTCATAGATCGAGTGGCTCTTGTCTTTATGGCAGGCCACACACTTCGCGCTCTTGGCGCTGAGCTCACCGGGGAAGGTGCCGGCGGCGGCGGTGCCCGGCAGGGCGAAGAGGGCGCCCACCACGAGGGTCAGGGCGATGCGGACGGCGGCACCCATCAGGCGGCCTCCTTTCGAAGCGTCCCCAAGATGATGGGGATCGCGATGCGGACAAGGACGGTGTAGAGCAGGGCACCAAAGGCCCAGATGCCCATCGACACCAGCGTCTCGTTGAGGGTGGGGGCGTACTCGACGACCTCGCCCAGGGGGGTCGGCACGAAGGCGGGGACGATGAGCCCCATGCCCTTCTCGATCCAGATACCCACGATGGCGAACACACAGGCCAGGTTCAGGAAGCGCAGCTGGTGGGTCTTGGGGCTCAGCAGCAGCGCCGTGGCCGTGACGTTCAGCCCGATGGCGAGCCAGATCCAGGGCACGAGCTTGTTGGCGTCGCCGAGCCCGAAGAACAGGTAGCGCGCCGACACGACGTGGGCCGAGCCGGTGTAGAACTCGACGAACACCTCGCTCAGCAGGAAGAACAGGTTCACCAGCATGGCCACCGTGATGATGCGCCGCAGGGTGAACAGCGCGCTGTCCTGCACCTTGAAGGGGCTCATCTTGCGGATGATCTGCAGGGTGATGACGATCAGCCCGGGGCCGGCCGCGAAGGCCGAGGCCAGGAACCGCGGCGGGATCACCGCGGAGTTCCAGAAGGGGCGGCCCCCCAGGCCCACCAGCAAGAACGCCGTGACCGTGTGGATGCTGATGGCCCACGCGATGCTCAGGAACACGAAGGGCATATAGAACGACTTGCGGGGCGTCTCGCCCTTCCAGCGCATGTAGATCAGGTAGCCAGTGATGTGTGCGTTGAGCAGCAGGTAGCCGTTGAGCGCGATCACATCCCAGGCCAGCAGGCTGCCGGGGAAGTTGAACTTCCCGATCAGCGGGATCAGGTGCCAGAAGCGGTCGGGGCGGCCGATGTCGACCATGACGAACAGCAGGCACATCACCAGCACCGCCACCGCCAACAGCTCGCCCAGCACCACCACCGCGTGCAGCGCCTCGTGCTTGAACAGGTACGCCGGGATCACCAGCATCACCGCGGCGGCGGCGATGCCCACCAGGTAGGTGAAGTTGGCGATGTAGGCGCCCCACGACACCTGGTCGCTCATGCCGGTGACGCTCAGGCCCTGCACCAGCTGGCGCGCATAGGCGTTGAGCCCCAGCAAGATCACCAGGGTCAGGAAGGTCATCCAGGCGTAGTAGCGCCAGTCGCCTGTGAAGGCGCGGCGCACCGACTTGCCCAGGAAGCTCAGGTAGTCGCGCATGCGATCACACGTCGAAGTAATAGAAGAAGTTGGGCAGGGTCCCGACCTCTTCCTTGAGGACGAACACGCGCTTGTGCTCGAGGATGTAGCGGATCTCGCTCTTGGGATCGTGCAGGTTCCCGAAGGCCCGCGCCCCCGTCGGGCACGCCTCCAGACACGCGGGGTAGCGCCCCTCGCGGGTGCGGTGCAGGCAGAACGTGCACTTCTCCATCACGCCCGCCGGCCGTGGGCGGTTCGACAGGTAGCCCGTCTTCGGGTTGATCTCTTCGGGCTTGATGACCGGCTTCTCGAAGTTGAAGCGCCGCGCCCAGTAGGGGCAGGCAGCCTCGCAGTAGCGGCAGCCGATGCACCAGTCGTAGTCCACCACGACGATGCCGTCGGGCTCCTTCCAGGTGGCCTCGACCGGGCACACCTTCACGCAGGGCGGGTGATCACACTGGTGGCACTGCACCGGCATGTAGAACTTGCCGGCCTGCGGCACCTGCTCGGGATCGTAGTGGTGGTTGGCCGACTCCAGGTCGATGCCGCCCTTGTTCATCTCGAGCACGCGGATGTACTGCTTGCCCGGCGCCCGCGAGGTGTTGTTCTCGGCCTCGCAGGCGTAGGCGCACTTGCGGCAGCCGACACACACCCCCAGGTTCAGCGCGTAGGCGAACTTCGTCTTCGCCTCGGGCTGGGGGTCGCTGATGGTGATGTCCACACCGAACTCGGCCTTGGCGGCGGCCTCGAGCCGCGCGATGGCCGCGGCTTTCTCGTCGGGGGTCATCTCGTGGTAGTGGCTCTGCAGCCAGGCGTCCACGTCCGGGGGGCCGTCGAGGCCGCGCAGGGGCTCCAGGGCGGCCGCGACGCTGGCGACCCCGGCCACCACGGCGACGCCGCCCTTCAGGAAATCTCGGCGGGTGGTTGCGTCGCTCATCGCGCCGGCTCCTCGTCCTCAGCGTGGGGCGCGGCGTAGGCTGGCGCATCGTCGGGGTCGATGGCCGGGCCGCGCAGGGTGTCGGGCACAGGCGCGACGGGGGTGTTCAACAGGTGCGGCACCGCGCCGTGGGGCGCGAGGCCGGGCCGCGCCGGGCCGCGCACCACCCCGGGGGGCGGCAGCGGTGCGATGGGCGCGAACACAGGGTGGTGCGGGTCGTGGCAGATCACACAGTCCGTGCGCTCGGCCTCACCCTTGCGGCGATCCCAGTAGCCCTGCCGGCGGCCATGGGCGCCGCGCAGCCAGTCGCGGTGCACCACGCCGTGGCAGCTCGCGCAGAGCGCGACGTGCTCGGTGAAGGGCAGGGGGCGCCCGTCGCGGGTGACGAACTGGTCGGCCAGGTCGGGATCGGGGTGGTGGCAGTTGAAGCAGCGGTCGTTGGCGCCGTGGTCAAAGGCCAGCGTGCTGTGCTCGCCCACGAAGGTGCGTGGGGTCGCGTGCCGGGGCTGATCCATGTGGCACTCGCTGCACTGGTACTCAAAGCCCGCCTTGTGCAGCGACAGCGCGGTGCCGGGCAGGCGGTTGGGCCCGAAGTCCACCTGGATCTCGCCGCGCGGGGCCACCGGGTTCGGCGCGATGGCGGCCGATGAGAGGGCCCACGCCAAGCCCACATAGATCAGGAGCGCGCCGCCCACGGCCAGCGCACCCTTTCTGAGTTCGGGGCTTGGAAAGCTCACCGCCGTCTCCTGGGCCACGGTCACGGGTGGCCGGTCGATTCGCGCCGGGCCGGTGCATCCAGCGTGCCAGCCGGCGCGCTGCGCCGGGGAAAAGGGCGGGGTCGCAATCAGCGCAAAGGGTGTCGGCCGGGGATGAGAAAGAACGTGTGGTGGACGATGAGAAAAGCAGGTAACCGGTGTGCGTCACCGGGTAACGACAAAGTAAGGAAATGCCTTACGGCGGCCTTCCGTGGCGACCGCCCGGTCGCGCCACAGCGGACGTCGCTGCCGGCCGTAAACGCTGGGGCAGGGGCCTGGATCGAGCGGCGGGCGGCGCGCGGGGCGGGCGTCGGCACGGGAGGTGCTACGCGCTAGCGGCCGAAGGAGGGCCGCCATGTTTGTGTCTGGCTTGAGCGTCACCGTCCACCGCGCCGTCTTCGGCGACGCGCTGCGGGCCATCACCGCGTTGGCCGGCGTCGACGTCGTGGCCCAGGACCCCACCGTGGGGCGGATCGCGATCGTGATCGCCACCGACCACCTGCGGGGCGAGGTCGACTGCGCCGAGCAGGTGCAGGCGCTGCCCGGCGTGGTCGACGTGCGGGTGGTCTATCACGCCTTCGACGACGGCCCCGAGGCGCCCACGCCGCTGGCGACCCTCGCCGCGCAGCTGAGCTGAGGTCGCCATGCCGTCCCCCACCGATCCGATCCGCCGGGCGTCCCGCACGGGCGCTCAGGCCACCGATCCACAGACCGCCCACCCGCAGACGACAGCGCGCACCGCAGGGGCTGACATGCACACCAACCGTCGAGACTTCTTGAAGGCATCCGCGGCGGCCGCCGCGGCCACCGCCGCCGGCCTCACCGTGTCGGGCGATCTGGCCGCGCAGGCGGCGACCGGCGAGCAGGGCTGGCAGTGGGACAAGGGCGTCTGCCGGTTCTGCGGGACGGGCTGCGGCATCATGATCGCCACCCACGACGGTCGGGTGGTCGCCACGAAGGGCGATCCTGAGGCGCCGGTCAACCGCGGGCTGAACTGCATCAAGGGCTACTTCAACGCCAAGATCCTGTACGGCGCCGACCGGCTGACCCAGCCGCTGCTGCGCAAGAAGAACGGCAAGTTCGACAAGCGCGGCGCCTTCGAGCCGGTCTCGTGGGACGAGGCCTTCGACGAGATGGCCGTGCAGTTCAAGCGCCACTACACCGAGAAGGGCCCGCACGGTGTCGCGGTCTTCGGCAGCGGCCAGTACACCATCCAAGAGGGCTACGCGGCCTCCAAGCTGATGAAGGCGGGCTTCCGGTCCAACAACATCGACCCCAACGCCCGCCACTGCATGGCGTCGGCGGTCGGCGCGTTCATCCAGACCTTCGGCATCGACGAGCCAGCCGGCAACTACGAGGACATGGAGCACACCGATCTGGTGCTGCTGTGGGGCGCCAACATGGCCGAGATGCACCCCATCTTGTGGTCGCGCATCACCGACCGGCGCCTGACCGCCGACCACGTGCGCATCGTCAACCTCACCACCTACCGCAACCGCTGCTCAGACCTGGCGGACTCGGAGATCATCTTCAAGCCGCAGACCGACCTCGCGATCATGAACTACCTGCTGCGCGAGATCATCGAGCGGGACGCGGTCAACTGGCCCTTTGTGAGCAAGCACTGTGTGTTCGCCACTGGCGCGCGCTACACGGGCTATGGCCTGGGCCAGGTCGACAAGGGCTTCCCGGCCGAGCGCGACATCTTGCGCAAGGAGATCAAGAAGAAGCTGAGCGAGGACGAGGCCATCGCGCTGGGGCTCGGCGCCGACGACGACCGCCTCGTCGAGATGGTGCACCGTACGACCCCCAAGGCCCACTGGCTCATCGAGTTCGAGACCTTCAAGCAGGGCGTGGCGCCCTACACCCTGGACTTCGTGGCGCAGCTCGCGAAGGGCGATCCCGACGAGCCCCTCGAGGCCTTCAAGGCCAAGCTGGTGGCCCTGGCCGATCTGGTGTGTGAGCCCAGCCGCAGGATGGTCAGCTACTGGACCATGGGCTTCAACCAGCACCAGCGTGGGGTGTGGGTCAATGAGCAGGCGTATGCGCTACACCTGCTGCTGGGCAAGCAGAGCCAGCCGGGCAGCGGCGCCTTCTCGCTGACAGGGCAGCCATCGGCCTGCGGCACCGCCCGCGAGGTCGGGACGTTCTGCCACCGGCTGCCGGCTGACATGGTGGTGGCGAACCCCAAGCACCGCGCGAAGTGCGAGACGCTGTGGAAGCTGCCGGGCAAGACCCTCAACCCGAAGGTGGGCGCCCACACCGTCAAGATGCTGCGTGACCTCGAGGCCGGCAGCATCGGGTTCCTGTGGTGCCAGGTGGCCAACCTGTTCCACGACTCGGCCAACGCCGATCACTGGTACGCGGCCGCCCGCGACATGGACAACTTCATCGTGGTGTCGGACGTGTACCCGACGGTGTCGGGGCGGGTGGCCGATCTGATCCTGCCCGCGGCGATGATCCACGAGAAGTGGGGCGCCTACGGCAACGCCGAGCGGCGCACCCAGCACTGGCGCCAGCAGACGGCGCCGCCGGGGGACGCCATCGGCGACGTGTGGCACACCATGGAGTTCGCCAAGCGCTTCACGCTGGCCGAGTGCTGGAAGGCGCACGCGGTGCCGGGCCTCAAGGCCGATGGGTTCCCGCAGGACGGCCTGCCCGACGTGCTGGCGGAGGCCAAGAAGATGGGCTACCGCCCCGAGCAGACGCTGTACGAGGTGCTGTTCGCCAACGACTTCATCAAGCAGTACAAGTGGCCCGATCCCATCGCGCAGGGGCACGCCAACCACGTCGTCGAGAAGATGGGGGTGGGCTTCTTCCCCGAGAAGGGGCTGTGGGAGGAGTACCGCCAGTTCGGTATGGGCAACGGTCACGACCTGGCCGACTTCGACACGTACCACCGCGTGCGCGGCCTGCGCTGGCCCGTGATCGACGGCAAAGAGACCCCGTGGCGCTTCAACGAGGCGTACGACCCCTATGTGCCAAAGGGCGCGGGCTTCGCGTTCTATGGCAAGGCGCTGAAGCAGATCCCTACCGGCGATCTGTTGGGGGTGACCGATCCGACCAAGCGTGACATCGGCCCGCGGGCGAAGATCTTCTTCCGCCCGTACATGGAGCCCGTCGAGATGCCCGACTCGGCGTACCCGTTCTGGCTGTGCACCGGGCGGGTGCTCGAGCACTGGCACACCGGCACCATGACCCGCCGCGTGCCCGAGCTGCACCGCGCGGTGCCCTCTGCCGAGATCTTCATGCACCCCGATGACGCGCAGCGGGCGGGCCTGAAGCGCGGGGATCTGGCCTGGGTGGAGTCGCGGCGGGGCAAGGTGCGCGCGCGCATCCAGACCAACGGCCGCAACCGCATGCCGAAGGGCATGATCTTCGTGCCCTTCTTCGATGAGGACGTGCTCATCAACAAGGTCACCCTGGACGCCACCGATCCCATCTCGAAGGAGACCGATTTCAAGAAGTGCGCCGTGAAGGTCTATCCGGCATAGGCCCCGCGGTGAGTGGCACACCCAGCGCGCACGGGGCCGGGGACCCCCCCCGACGGTTCGCCCCGTGCGCCAACAGCTCCAGCCCGGTGGGGGCTCGGCGGCAGGGGAGGCGGCCGACATGACCGAAGGCATCAACCGCCGCGCGCTGTTCTTGAAGCTCGCCCGCGGCGCGGCGGGCGCGGTGGTGGGCGGCAGCGTGTGGGCGGCGTGGGTGCGCAAGGGGCAGGCGGCGGCCGTGACGGTGCTGCGGCCCCCGGGCGCCCTGGCCGAGGCGCAGTTTCAGGCGGCCTGCATCAAGTGCGGCCAGTGTGTGACCGCGTGCCCCTACGCCGTGCTGCGCCTGGGCGATCTGCACGGCGACGTGCCGGTGGGGACGCCCACGTTCACGCCCCGCGACGCGCCCTGCGAGCTCTGCCCGGACCTGCCCTGCGTGGTGGCCTGCCCGACGGGCGCGCTCGCGGCGGACCTCAAGACTCCCGAGGCCGCCCGTATGGGCGTCGCGGTGCTCGATGGCCACAGCTGCCTGGCCTTCAACGGGCTGCGCTGCGAGGCCTGCTACCGGGCCTGCCCGCTCATCGACGACGCCCTCACCCTGCGCTACCGCCACCAGGGGCGCACCGGGGTGCACGCCTTCTTCGAGCCTGTCGTCAACCCCGACACCTGCACGGGCTGCGGCCAGTGCGAGCGGGCGTGCCCGACCGACGTGGCGTCCATCAAGGTGTTCCCGCCAGGCCTCACCCAGGGCGTGCTGGGTGCGCACTACCGCCTCGGCTGGACCCACGACGCGCCCGTGACCCAGCGGTTTGAGCAGGGCCCTGCGCCCGCGCCCGTCGACACCGGCCAGGCCGCGCCAGGCCTCGACTACCTCAACGCGGGGGGGCGGCCATGAGGCGCCTGCCCCGGTGGCTCATCGCGCGGCGCCTGGTTCAGCTGACGGTGCTGGGCGGCTTCTGGGCTGGCGCGCACCTTGGGGCCGCGCGTTGGCTGCGGGGCGATCTGTCGAGCGCCACGGTGGCCGGCTGGCTGCCCCTGACCGATCCCTTCGCGGCGCTGCAGATGTGGCTCGCGGGCCACGCCGTGGCCGCCACCGCGCTCACCGGCGCAGCGGTGGTGCTGGGGCTGTACGGGCTGGTGGGCGGGCGGGGGTTCTGCGGCTGGGTGTGCCCCATCAACCCGGTCACCGACCTGGCGGCGTGGATCAACCGGCGCTTCGCGCTGCGCGGTGCTGTGCGCTTGTCGCGCCAGGCGCGGTGGGTCACGCTGGCCGTGAGCCTGGCCTTGAGCGCGGCGCTGGGTGTGGCGGTCTTCGAGTGGATCAGCCCCATCGGCGTGGCCCAGCGGTGGGTCATCTATGGCCTGGGTGGCGGGTGGACCGTCGTGGCCGGGGTGCTGCTGTTCGATCTGTTCATCGTTGAGCGCGGCGTGTGTGGCCACCTGTGCCCCCTGGGCGCGTTCTATCAGGTCGTCGGCGCGCGCCCGGCTGTGCGCGTGCGCTTCGACGTGACCGCCTGCGACGACTGCATGGCGTGCCACAAGATCTGCCCCGAGCGGCACGTGCTGCGGCCCATTCTGCCCGGCGCCGTCCGAGCGACGTGGATCAACAGCGGCGCCTGCCTGAACTGCGGGCGCTGCGTGGACGCCTGCGAGCCCGGCGCCCTGGCGCTGAGCCTGCGCTGGCCCCTGCGGGCGCCTCGCCCGACCCCCAAGCCCCCGACCCAGATCCCACCCCCGAGGAGGACGACGTGAACCGTGCCCTGATGATGATCGCGGCCCTGTGCCTGGCCGCGAGCTGGGCCCTG
>JAUHVS010000132.1 GCA_030424955.1 bacterium
CATCCCCGCCGGGATCGTGGGCCTGGACCAGTACGCCAGCCTGTACGCCGATCCGCCCCGCTGGTTCGACGCCGGCTGGGTGGACTACCTGGCCCCCCAGCTCTACTGGAACGCCAGCCGCCCCCAGCAGGACTACGAGACGCTCCTCGCCTGGTGGACCAGCCTGGTGGCCGGCGAGCGCTACATCGTGGCGGGCAACTACCTGTCGGAGTTGGGCAGCGCCGCCGCCTGGGACACCGCCGAGTTCGAGCGCCAGGTCGCGCTGTCGCGGGCCTACGCCGGCGCCGGCTCCCTGGGTAACATCTACTTTCAGATCGAGCCCTTACGGGCCAACCGCGACGGCATCCGCGACCGCTTTCGCGACGTGATCTACGCCACGCCGGCGCGGCCCCCCGCGCGGCCCGGCCGGGCGGCGGTGTTTGTGGCCCCGCCCACCCTCACCCCCGACGGCGACGGCCTGCGCATCGACCACCCCGACCGCGCCGTGCTCCGCGGCTTCGTGCGCTACACCTGGACAGAGGGCGGCTGGGTCGTGCGCGCGGTGCTGCCACCGGACGCCACCCGGGTGGTCCCAGGCGAGGGCGACGAGGCCCTGTCCGCCATCCGCCGAGGGGGCGCCGAGAGCCTGGGCCGGCGGCTGCCGCGCTGAGCGCCGCTCAGGCCGCCAGGGCCACGGGCCGGGCGATCCCCAGCGCCGCCAGCCGCGCCTCGAGCTGCCCCGCCCAGGTGGTCAGGTACAGCACCACGTCCGCCGCCTCGCGGTAGTCGAGGTGGCGCCGCCGCGGCAGCGGGATCGCCCGCAGCACGTCCGGGTGCGACAGCCGCTCCAGCCGCGCGATGTCGTGGGGGCTCAGCCCCACCGCGAGCAGGGCGTCAAACACGTCGCCCAGGGGCAGGCCCGTGGTCTTGCAGTGCTCGGCGGGCAGGTCGCTGTACTCATCCAGCGTCAGGGCGCTGGCCTGCACGGCCCAGTCCCCCGGCCGCCGCAGCGCGCGGCGGTGGATCTCATCGGGCGGCAGATCGGTGAGGGTCTGGGCCAGGTGCCCGCAGATGCAGGCGCCCATGTGGGTCCAGCGGAAGTGGGCGCCCGCGCCCAGGCGGGCGGCGGTCTGGTGCAGGGCGTCGACGAGCGCCCAGGTGGCCTTGGCCATGGGGACCTCCAAAGCAAGGGGCGCGCAGGGCGCGGGCTCGCGAATCGAACCGGCCGGCGGCGCCATCTACACCCGCGGCCCGGGGGCCGGGCCGGCGGTCACCCGCCACAGGCCCCGCGCCCTTCGGCGGCGTTGCATGGATACACCGCACGAGGCGGACGATGCGCCCCACCCTGCTCCTGTTCGACATTGACGGCACCCTGTTGACCTGCGGCGGCGCCGGCCAGGCGGCCATGCGCCGCACCTTCGACGCCCTGTACGGCGCCCCCGACGCCTGCCAGTTCTCGTACGCCGGGCGCACGGATCTGGGGATCATCGCCGAGGCCCTGATCCGCGCGGGCCAGCCGGCCGATCCCCAGACGGTGCGGCGCACCGCCCACAGCTACCTGGGCGCGCTGCGCGAGGCCCTGCCCGAGGCGGCCGGCTTCTCGGTGCTGCCGGGGGTGCGCGCGCTGCTGGCCGCCCTGCCCCCCACCCCCACCCGGGCGGTGGGCATCGGCACCGGCAACTGGCGCGAGGGCGCGGCCCTGAAGCTGGCCCACGCCGATCTCAGCGCGCACTTCAGCTTCGGTGGCTACGGCAGCGACGCCCACGATCGCGCCGCGCTGCTGTGGGTGGGCGCGGCGCGGGGCGCTGAGCAGCTGGGGGTGCCCGTGGACGCCTGCCGGGTGGTGGTGATCGGCGACACGCCCCTGGACGTGTCGGCCGCCCAGGCCATCGGCGCGGACTGCCTGGCGGTCAGCACCGGCCCCTACCCGGCCGAGCGGCTCCAGGGCGCGACGCTGTGCGTGCCCGAGCTCACCGATCCCCGCGCCGCCGACTGGCTCGCCGGCTGAGGCCCAGCGCCAGGCACAGCAGCCACCACGCCGGGGCCGGCCCGGGGGTGGCGCGGCAGCCCGCGTCCCGCACGCTGCGGTCCTGGGTGGGATCGCCCCCGTCCCCCGCCGGGATGCCCCCGTCCCGGGGGGCCGCGTCGGCTGAGGGGCCCCCGCCGTCCGCGGGGCGGGCGTCCTCGGGGCGCCCGTCCGGGCCGGGGCTCAGATCGGGCCCGCCCTCGTCGCCGCGATCGGGCGCCCCGCCGTCCAGCGGGCCCCCATCGGCCAGCGCCCCGTCGGGCGGCCCGGCGTCCAGCACGGCCCCGTCGGGCATGTCCGCGTCCAGGCCAGCGTCCACCACGCCGCCGTCGTCGCAGGCCGGATCGACCCCGTCACAGTCCTGATCGACGCCATCTCCGCAGCGCTCGGCCGCCCCGGGGTAGCGGGCCGGATCCTCCGGCGCGCAGTCGGCGGGCGCACACACGCCGTCGCCGTCGGGGTCGTCGCACGGGCGGCACGCGCCAAAGGGCGCGCCCACCGCGCGCACGCACCGGCCCTCGCCACAGTCGCCGTCCCCCGCGCAGCGGGCCACGCAGCGCGCCCCTGCGCCCACGTCCGCGCAGGTCAGGCCGTCGGCGCAGGGCAAGGGGGGCAGGCACAGCAGCTCGCCGCAGGCCGGCGGCGCCTCAGGGCAGGCCTCGCCCGCCGCCCGCCCGGCGCTGGGGCCGCAGTAGGCCCCGCCCCAGGGCGCCTGCTGGCACGCCGTGCCCCCCGGGCAGCCGCCCTCGATCAGGCGGCAGTCATCGGGCGGATCGCAGGCCTGCACCTCGGCGGCGCACTGGGCGTAGAGGCACACCTGCAGCGCCATCGGATCGGCGATCCCGCCACAGCGGCGGGCGGCGCACAGCCCCAGGCCGTCGTACGCCCCCCGGTCGGCGGCGGCCGCCGCCTCGTAGCACAGCCGCCCGCAGCGGGCGTCGTCGCCGCAGGCCCCCACGCAGGCCAGGGTGTCGGGGCAGGTCGCCGCCCCCCCCGGCCCGGGGTCGTAGTCCCCGTTGCAGGCGGCGATCTGCGGGCCGCAGTTGGCGTCGTAGCAGGCCGCCGGGCCGTTGGGGCAGGCGGCGCGCCCGCAGGCGATCACCGCGTCGTACAGCCCATGGGCGCCCCGATCCGCGGCGTTCCAGCAGCCCACCAGGCACGCGGGGACGTTGCCGCAGCCCGACAGGCACTCGGCCAGCACCCGGCAGCCCCGGGTGTCGCAGCCCAGCGGATCACAGACGCCCCCGTCGCCACAGGCCGCTGGGCAGGCGCAGGGGCTGTCGGGGCCGTCGCACACCGGCTCGGCGCCCATCACCGCGTCGATCCAGGTCTGGTACGCGTCCACCCGCGTCTGGGTGGACAGCTCGGTGCACTGCCCGCCCTCGACGGTCGCCCCGGTCACCGTGGAGTTGACGCCGGCCACCGCGAAGCCTTGGCCCAGGGCCCGCAGGCCGGGCCCGCCCGAGTCGCCGTAGCAGGTGCCGCCGTCGTCCTGGTCGGTGATGTACTGGGCCGCGAAGGTGTGGGCCAGGGTGAGCGTGCGCGAGCGCCGCACCCCCGCGCCGCTGCGCACCACGCCGTTGTCGACGCCATAGCCCACATAGAGCAGCGGGGTGGCGGGGGCCGCGTCGGAGAGCGGCCGCCGGTCGATGGGGTACGGCGCCAGCCCCTCGACGGGCGCGGCCAGGGCGTAGAGCGCGAGGTCGTCGGCCTGCAACACCGAGCCGTAGTCGAAGCCCGGGTGCTGGTGGACCGCCGCCACCCGGTAGGCCACGCCGTCCCGCGGGCCCGCGCTGTCGTTGCGGGCCCGCGCGTCGGGCCCCACCACGAAGCGCAGGTTCTCGGGGGCCGCCGGCGAGCCGCTGTCCTCCAGGCCAGCCACGCAGTGCGCCGCCGTCAGCACCCAGCCGGGCGCGATGAGCGTGCCGGTGCAGAAGGGCCCCACGTAGCGCTGCCCGATCACCTGCGCGATGGCGCCCACCGCGGCGTGCCCCGGCTCCACCACGCCCCCCACGATGCGCTGCTGTGCGGCCCCGATCGCCGGCGCCGGCTCGGCGGGCGCGCAGCCGAGGCCCCACAGGCCCGCGCCGACGACCCACCACCCGGCCACCCGGCGGCGCGGCCCGGATCCACCCGCGGGCTGAGCGAAACGTGTGCCGACCATGGCGCCCCCTTCTTGCCGTGCACCGACCGCCCACCAGAGGGCGGGCGCCCCCGAGATCATCGGCCAACGGCCCGCTCGGCAACAGGGGGGTGGGGCAACGGGGCACCCGGGCGGGGGCTGATCGGCCCCTGGCTGCGCACAAACCGAGGAATCGTGTCGGGTCGCCGCCGCCCGCCCGTCCCGGACCATCCGACCGCGCGCGCTCGCCCCCGTCGACCCAACCCCCTGCCCTACCTGCAATTCTGCACCCCACCGGCCGCGGCGCCCGCCCGCCGCGCTGCGCAGGCCCTCCCCGCGGCCTGCGGACGTGAACGGTCTGACCCCGGGACGACACACAAGCGTCAAACAAGCGCGCTAGCCTCCCGCCGCCATCCTGGGAGTCACCCCATGAGCGAAGCCGCCAGAGGCCCCCTGCTCGTCCGCGTCCGCGACAACTTCTTGGACCTGCTCATCCGCGAGCGGATGTTCATCATCGCGCTGGGCGTGTGCTTGTTCGTGGCCGGCGCCACCTACGACACCCCCGCCATCGCCATGTGGGTGGGCTTCGCCTTCGCCGGCTACTCCGCGGTGGCCAACGACAGCATCCAGACCATCGGCACGTTCATCGCGAGCAACCGCGACCGCAAGTGGTGGCAGCTGTGGCTGTTCATCGGCGGCATCTTCGTGGTGACCATGTGGTACTCGTGGGCCACCAACGACGGGGACGTGAGCTACGGCCGCCTGGCCAGCAAGGGCTTCGAGACCGCCCCCACGCAGTTCCACTTCCTGCACATCGCCGCGCCCCTGTTCCTCATGATCCTGACGCGGCTGCGCATGCCCGTCAGCACCACCTTCCTGCTGCTCTCCAGCTTCGCCACCAGCGGCAAGTCCATCTGGGCGGTCACCGCCAAGAGCGTCAGCGGCTACGGCATCGCCATCGTGGTGGCCTTCGTGGTGTGGTTCGCCTTCGGCCGCGCCATGAAGCGCTGGTTCACCGGCGAGGCCCACCCGGGCTGGCGCGCGGCCCAGTGGATCACCTCGGGCCTGCTGTGGTCGGTGTGGCTGCAGCAGGACGCCGCCAACGTGGCCGTCTACCTGCCGCGCAGCCTGGGCACCTGGGAGTTCCTGGCCTTCACCGGCGCCATCTTCATCGGGCTCGGCCTGCTGTTCTCCATGGGCGGCGAGCGGGTGCAAGAGGTCGTCGACGAGAAGTCCGACGTGGTGGATCTGCGGGCCGCCACGGTGATCAACGGCATCTATGCCATCATCCTGTACGTCTTCAAGGTCGTGTCGCAGGTGCCCATGAGCACCACCTGGGTGTTCGTGGGGCTGCTCGCCGGCCGCGAGCTGGCCATGGCCATCAACCGCTCGAACACCAGCGGCCGCGGCGTGGGCGAGGCCCTGCGGCTGGCCCGCCGCGACCTGTTCTACGTCACCATCGGGTTCGCCGTGGCGCTCATCCTGGCCGCGGTCATCAACCCCAACGTCGGCAAGGCGCTCTTCGAGTGACGCCGCAGCCGGCGCGCCGCCTGGCCGGCGTGCTGTCCCCTGCCCTCGTCGCCGGCTGGCGCGCCGCGGCCGACCAGGCCTTCGCCGATCCCGCGATCCGCCGCGTCCACGGCTTCGTGCCCACCGCCAGCAGCCTGCGCCTCAGCGCGCTCCCCCAGCACGCCCTCATCGACGCCGTGTGGGCCGCCCTGGGCCCCGATCTGACCGCCGCCCTCGCCGGCCCGGTCGCCGTGAACCTCGACAACGCGTGGCTGCGCCGCCAGTACCCCCTGGGCGCCGGCCCCCGCTGGCACGCGCCCCACGGCTGGCACCAGGACGGCGCGTTGGGCCACGACTTCCTGTCGCCGCCCGCCGACGATCCGGGCCTGGTGACGATGATCACCACCTGGATCCCCCTGGTGGCCTGCGGGGTCGACGCGCCCGGGCTCACCTGGGTGGGCCCCGACCGCCCCGACCTGCTGCCGCTGGCCGCGCTCCAGCCCGCCGCCGTCGACGCCCAGTACCCACCGGCCGAGCACCAGCGGCCCGCCCTCAGCCCCGGCGACGCGCTGTGGTTTGGCGGCGGCGTGCTGCACCGCACCCACGCCACCGCCGAGATGACCGCGGCCCGCACCAGCGTCGAGCTGCGCTGGCTGCGCGCGGACGCCCTGCCCGCCCGGCTCGCGGCCCACGCCTGGCGCACCCTGCCGCGGGCGGGATAACTCGCCCGCCCGTCCGCAATGTTCTAAGATCGGCCGCCAGCCCAGGCGCGCTGCTCGCGCCCCCCACGCGCCCTCTGTGGCGCAGCCGCACCAGCCGCCGAAGGGGGGCCGCCGGGGCGGCGCGGGGGCCAGCGAGGCCGGCCTTGTGAGCCAGGAGGGACCGACCGTGAGGACGGGAGCGACGGGGACCACCGGCCCCATCAACCGCAGCGGCCACGACGTGTACCTGTCGTACGCGCGCAACAACGCGACCCTCGCCAAGGCCGTGCACACCTTCCTGCGCTCCGCCGGCCTGCGGGTCTGGTTCGACCAGCGCTCGGTGCCCACCGGCACGCCCTGGATGGCCGCCGCCGCCCGCGGCGTGGCGGGCGCGCGGCACATCGTGTGCCTGCTCACCGAGACCACCCCCACGGCCTGGCAGCGCGCCGAGCTCGACTTCGCCGCGCGGACCCTGGCGCGCTACCCCGAGCTGGAGCTGGTGCCGGTGATCCGCGAGGGCTACCAGCCCGGCGAGTTCGCGCAGGATCTCGACCGCTTCGATCCCGTGCTCCTGCCCCGCGACAAGTCGGCCCTCGAGGGGCACCTCAAGGCCCTGGTGGAGCGCCTCACCGCGCCCCCCGGCATGCCGGCCATGCCGCCCACCGCCCAGGCCAACCCCTACCCCGGCCTGCGCCCCTACGGGCTCAGCGACGCCCGCGGCTACTTCGGCCGCGAGCGCGAGGTGGTCGAGGCCACCACCCGCCTGGGCACCCAGCCCGACGGCCACCACACCCGCTGGCTGCGGGTCGAGGGCCCGACGGGCATCGGCAAGGCCTCCTTCGCCCGCGCCGGGCTCGCCCCGGCCATCGTGCGCGGCGCCATCGCCGGGGCCCGCGGCGACTGGCGCGTGGCCGCCCTGCGCCCCAGCGAGGCCCCGCGGGACGCCCTGCAGCTCGCCCTCACCACCGCCTTCCACGACCTGCCGGCCGACACCGTCGCCAGCCAGCTCGAGGCCTCGGCCGGCCTGGCCGATCTCATCCGCGAGGCGCTGGCCCCCGACGAGGGCCTGCTGCTGGTGCTGGACCACCTCGAGGACGCCCTCGCCGCCCAGCGCCAGGCCCCCGCGCAGCTCGCCGCCTTCGACGCCCTGCTGGCCGAGGCCCTCGCCGACTTCGATCAGCGGCTGCTGCTGGTCACCACCTGCCGCAGCGATCTGGTGCAGGCCACCCTGGCCGCGCTGCCCCGCTGCGCCGCCCAGGCGGCCAAGGCCAGCGCCGTCATGGCCCTGGGCGGCCTCACGCGGGCGGGCCTGAACGACGTCATCGAGGGCCCCGCGCGGCTCATCAACCGCCCGCTGCCCGTCGAGCTGGTGCAGCGGCTGCGCGACGACGCGGAGCGGGGCTCCGCCGCCCCCACGCCCCTGTGCTGGATCCTCACCGCGCTCGGCGAGGGCCCGCGGCCCACCCTGGCCCGCTACACCGCCCTCGGCGGGCTCGCCCACAGCCTGTCCCGGGCCCTCGACGCCACCCTGGCCCCGCTGGGCACCGACGATCAGGCCCGCGCCCGCGCCCTGCTGACCAGCCTGGTGGCGGGCGGCCGCGGCCGCGCCGATCACCCGGTGGCCGTGACCTACGACGAGGCCGTCATCGCGGCCGGCGAGGGCCCCCGCGCCGAGGCCCTCATCGCCCGGCTGGCGCAGAGCGGCGGCACCGCCGACGCCCCCAGCGCGCCGCTGGTGCAGATCACCCGCGACGGCGCGGTGGATCACGTGCGCCTGATCCACGGCGCGCTGCTGACCCAGTGGCCCACCCTGCAGGCCTGGATCGAGGCCGACCGCCAGATGCTCGAGCGCCGGGCCGACGTCACCGCCACCGCGCAGGCCTGGGCCGCCGCGGGCGCTGATCCGCAGGCCCTGCCCACCGATCCCCTGCTGGCGCTGTACGCCGGCCGCGATCTGCCCGAGGCCGCGCGCCTGCGGCTGCGGGCCTCCCTGCGCACCCGCGCCCGCCACTTCGTCGAGGCCGCCGAGGCCGCCCAGGCCAAGGCCGCAGCCCAGGCCAAGGCCGAGGGCGACGCCGCCCGGGCCGCCGAGCTCAAGGCCCGCGCCGACGCCCAGGCCCGCCAGATCCGCCACGTGCGCCGGCTGCGCCTGTTCGTGACCCTGGGCTTCGTGGCCGCCGCCGCCGCCGCCCTGTACGGCCGCGACGCCGTGCAGCGCGCCCACGAGCTGAACGAGCGCGTGGCGTGGGCCGGCGAGCAGCGCCAGCAAGCCCTGCAGGCCCTGCGGGACGCCGAGGCGCGCCACGTGGCCGCCGAGCAGCAGCGCAAGGCCGCCGAGCGCGAGCAGCGGCTCACCGAGCACGAGCGCCGCGCCGCGGACGCCCAGGGCGCCAAGGCCGAGCAGAGCGCCGACGTGGTGCTGATGTTCGCCGTCGAGGCCGCCGTTGAGGCCGACGAGTACTTCAGCCGTATCTCGGGCAGCGAGGGCAAGTACGCCCGCCGGGTGTACGCCGACGCGGTGCTGAGCCGGCTCGAGAAGCGGCTGACCGACGACCCCGCCAACCCCCGCCTGCGCTACCTGCTGGCCCGGCAGCACGGCCTGATCGGCGATCTGGCCGCCGACGAGGGCAAGCACCACGCCTCGGTGCCGGCCTACCGCAAGGCCGCCGAGGTGCTCGACGCCCTGGTGAAGCTGGCCCCCGAGGATCGCTACCTGACGGCCCGCGCCAAGGCCCACACCCGCCTGGGCCAGGTGCTCGCCAACCCCCGCAAGGGCCCCTCCGATCCGGCGGGGGCGGTGACCCACCACACGCTGGCCGTCGAGGCCTGGGACGCCCTGCTGGCGGCGGCCCCCGACGACCCCGAGCGCCGCAGCCACGCCGCCGACACCCGCGCCGATCTGGGGCTGGCGCTGCTGCAGGTCGAGGGCCAGGCCGAGGCCGCCCGCGTCGCCCTGCAGGCCGCCGTGGATCAGACCCGCCCCCTGCTGCAGGCCGAGCCGAGCAACGTGGATCTCATCGACGCGCTGGCCCGCCGCCTGGGCCTGCTGGCCGACGCCCACGGCGCCCTGAGCCAGTGGGATCAGGCCGTGGACGGCTACGCCGAGGCCATGCGGCTGCTGGATCCCTTCAACGACATGGCCGCGCACCGCTCGCTCATCCGCAGCCGCGCGCAGATCAAGCGGCGCCTGAAGTACGCCCGCATCCAGCAGGCCCGCTGACGGGCGCGCCGGCCCTCAGCCGACGGGGCGGCCCGCCAGCGGGGGCCGCTGCACGGTCGGGGGGTGGCGGCGGCGCCACATCACCCAGGTCACCGCGGCCCACATCAGCCCCAAGAAGCCCAGCACGCCCAGGGCGATCGCCCGGTCTGTCGCCGGCTCAGCGCCCACCTCCACCAGCCGCACGTCTCGCTTGAGGCGCACGCCCTTGCCCAGCAGGTCCGCCCGCTGGCGCCCGCCGAGGCCCTCCCAGAACAGGTCGCGCAGGATGCCCGTGTGGGCCTCGGCCGCCAGGAGCGCGTCGAGCTGAGCGCCCGTCAGCCGGCGGGCCTCGATGACCACGTCCACCGGATCGCCGGGCTGCCAGTCGGGGCCCACCAGCGGGGCCCACAGCTGGGTGTGCGCCCCACCTCGGGTGGTCTCGGTGCGCTGCACCGCCCCCTCCAGCAGCACGCGGCCCTGCACGGTGAGGTTGCGGGTGCCCGGCGCCCCCTGCGCGAGGGCCGCGACGGGCACGGTGGCGTGCCCCTGGTCGAAGCCGTGGCGCAGCAGCGGGCTGAACAGCACCGCCACCACCACCCAGCCCAGGGCCATGATCACCGGCAGCACCGCCCACTCCATGGGGCGGGTGCCCACCCGCTGCCACACCTCGGCCAGGGGCAGCCCGCGGATGTCGATGTCGGGGCGGCGGGCCAGCAGCGCGGCCACCAGCGCCTCGAAGGCGGGCTCGCCGCGGTCGCTGAAGACCCGCGCCCGCTTCAGCTTGCCGCTCGACGTGGTGTAGGTCAGCAGCACCTCGTCGGCCTCGCGCTCAGGCCCCCGCAGCACGTGCAGGTGCTGCAGCCGATCGATGGGCGCCACCACCGTCTTCATGCCGGTGCGCACGATCAGCCGCGCGTCGTCGAGGGTGGCGACCACCCCGAACACGACGTAGTTGAAGCGGAAGGTCTGCTCTGCTGCGCTCTGCTCTGACACCCACGGCCTCCCCCGGGCCCGCGCCGGGCGACCCCAGCCGCCATGATACCCCGCGCGGCGGCCGCGTTGCGCGCCCCGGAGCGGCCGCCTATCCTGTGCGCCATGCCAAACCACGCCGCAGCGGTCGCCCTCGAAGTGCCCACCCACCTGGTGGATCGCCTGCGCCGGCTCGCCGCCGTGCAGGGCGAGTCGGTGCGCAGCCTCACGCCGCTGGTGGTGCGCGCCCTGCAGGCCGGCCTGGCCGACTTCGCCGACGCCCAGGCCGAGGCCAACGCCCGCGCCGGCCAGTACACCGCCGACGGCGTCCCCGTTGACGAGGCCCACCGCCTGGTGCGCCGCGACGGCCAGCTCGCCCTCGGCTCCCGCCGGATCGCGCGCCGCAGCGACGCGCGGGGTGGCCGCCGACAGGCCGACCAGCCTCAGACGCCCCCGCGGCTGGTGGATCAGGTGCTCGCGCTGGTCGAGGCCGGGGTGGCGGCCCGCGAGGTGGCCGAT
>JAUHVS010000133.1 GCA_030424955.1 bacterium
CGCCGCGGCCTGCGCGAGGCGGGCGATGGTCCAGCCCAGCGCGTGACGCCGGGCGCGCAGGCGCACGCCCACCTGCAGGCGCAGCGGCTGAGAGTCGGGGGGGGTCGAGGGGGGCGACATGCAACATAGTGCAGCACAGCGGCACCATCGCCTGCAATATGCTGCTTGCGAGGCGTCGGACCACTCCCTAGAGTCGATCCTATCCAAGTCACCGCAGGACGCCGCGCCGATGGCCATCGAGAGCTTCGAGTCACACCCCAGCCGCTACACCCACTGGAAGTTGAGCGTGGACGGCGACATCGCGACCCTCGTGATGGACGTGCAGGAGGGCGACGGCAGCGAGCGGCCCTATATCCTCAAGCTCAACAGCTACGATCTGTTCGTCGACATCGAGCTGGCCGACGCCGTCGAGCGCCTGCGCTGGGAGCACCCTGAGGTGCGGGCCGTGGTGGTCACCAGCGGCAAGGACCGCGTCTTCTGCGCCGGCGCCAACATCCCGATGCTCGCGAGCAGCGATCACGCCTTCAAGGTGAACTTCTGCCGGTTCACCAACGAGACCCGCCTGGCCATCGAGGACGCCTCGGCCACCGCCGGCCAGGGCTACGTCTGCGCCGCCAACGGCGTCGCGAGTGGCGGCGGCTACGAGCTGGCGCTGGCCTGCGACGAGATCTTGCTGGTGGACGACCGCAGCTCGGCCGTGAGCCTGCCCGAGGTGCCCCTGCTGGGGGTGCTGCCGGGCACCGGCGGGCTGACCCGCGTGGTCGACAAGCGCAAGGTGCGCCGGGATCTGGCCGACCACTTCTCGAGCCTCGCCGAGGGCATCCGCGGCTCGCGGGCGGTGAAGTACAAGCTCATCGACGCCACCTACAAGCTCAGCCGGTTCGACGCCAAGGTCGCCGAGCACGCCCGCGCCATGGCGGACCGCATGGTGGGCCGCGCGGACGCGCAGCCCGTGCCGATGACGCCCGTCGAGGTGGAGGTCGGCGAGGGCGGCGACCGCCACTACCCGGGGCTCACCCTGGCGCTGTCGCCCGAGGCCCGCACCGCCGAGATCACCATCACCCTGCCCGACGACGCAGGCCCCACGGACGCCGCGGGGGCGCAGGCGCAGGGCATGGCGTGGTGGCCGCTCGCGACCTTCCGGGCGCTGAACGACGCCCTGATGCACCTGCGCTTCAACCACCGCCCCATCGGCACCGTGGTGCTGCGGGTGGTCGGGGATCCGAAGGTGGCGCTGGCCGCAGACGCCCTGCTCGCCCAGGACACCTGGTTCACCACCGAGGCCCGCCACGCCATCCGCCGGATCCTCAAGAAGGTGGACGTCACCGCCAAGACCTTCATCGCCCTGGTGGACCAGGGCTCGGCCTTCGCGGGCAGCTTCCTGGAGCTGGCCCTGGCCGCCGACCGGGTGTTCATGCTCGACGACGCGGACGGCGACGGCGTGCACCTGGCCGTCAGCCCGCTCAACGGCGGCGCCTACCCCATGGGCAACGGCCTCACCCGGCTGCAGACCCGGTTCCTCGACGACGCCGCGGCGGTGGAGGCCGTCATGGCCCGCGCCGGCGAGCTCCTCGAGACCCAGGACGCCGATGAGCTGGGGCTGGTGACCTTCGCGCCCGACGACATCGACTGGGACGACGAGGTGCGGCTGGCCATCGAGGAGCGCGCGAGCCTGTCGCCCGACGCGCTGACCGGCATGGAGGCCAACCTGCGCTTCGCCGGGCCCGAGACCCTCGAGACCAAGATCTTCGGCCGCCTCTCGGCCTGGCAGAACTGGATCTTCCAGCGACCGAACGCCGTGGGCCCGGCTGGCGCGCTGAAGTCGTTTGGGGGCCCCACTCAACCCGTGTTCGGCTGGGAGCGCACCTGATGGGCAACATCGACTACGACAGCAAGATCCCCAACAACGTCGACCTGGGGAGCGACCGCCGGCTGCAGCGCGCGCTCGAGGCCTGGCAGCCCAACTTCATCGACTGGTGGATGGAGATGGGCCCCGACGGCTTCCAGGCCGACGACGTCTACCTGCGCACCGCCGTGAGCGTGGACCGCGACGGCTGGGCGGTGTTCGGCCACGTCAAGATGCCCGACTACCGCTGGGGCATCTTCCTGACGCCCTTCGAAGAAGAGCGGCGGATCAACTTCGGCGACAACATGGGCGACGCCGCGTGGCAGCAGGTGCCGGGCGAGTACCGCAACGTGCTGCGCCGCATCATCGTCACCCAGGGCGACACCGAGCCCGCCAGCGTCGAGCAGCAGCGGCTGCTGGGGCACTGCGCGCCCTCGCTCTACGACCTGCGCAACCTGTTCCAGGTGAACGTCGAAGAGGGCCGCCACCTGTGGGCCATGGTGTACCTGCTGCAGCGCTACTTCGGCCGCGACGGGCGCGAGGAGGCCGAGGCCCTGCTGGAGCGCCGCAGCGGCGACGCCGACAGCCCGCGGATCCTGGGCGCGTTCAACGAGCCCATCGACAACTGGCTCGACTTCTTCTGCTTCACCACGTTCACCGACCGCGACGGCAAGTACCAGCTGCGGGCGCTGGCCGAGAGCGGCTTCGATCCGCTGGCCCGCACCTGCACCTTCATGCTGACCGAGGAGGCCCACCACATGTTCGTGGGCCAGACCGGCCTGCAGCGGATCATCACCAAGACCGCCCGCGGCATGAAGACGGGTGATCCCAAGGCCCAGGGCCTGATCCCCCTCGACATGATCCAGCGGCACATCAACCTCTGGTACACGCTGTCCCTCGACCTGTTCGGCGGCGAGGACTCCAGCAACGCGGCGACCTTCTTCGGCGCCGGGCTCAAGGGCCGCGACCGGGAGCACACGCTCACCGAGCACACCGCCCTGAACCAGCAGTACCAGATGACCCGCTTCAGCCCGGACGGCGCCGCCGTGGTCGAGGACGTGCCCCTGCGCCGCGCCATGAACGAGGTGCTGCGCGACGCCTACGTGGAGGACTGCGAGAAGGTGGTGCGCGCGTGGAACCGGGCCCTGGAGAAGGAGGGCTGTGACGTGCGGCTCACCCTGCCCAGCCGCCGCTTCCACCGCCAGCAGGGCATCTACGCGGGCCTGCACTTCGACACCGACGGCACCTACATGAGCGCCGCCGACTGGCAGGCCAGGCGCGACCAGTGGCTGCCCTCGGCGGCCGACAAGGCCTACGTGCGCAGCCTGATGACCAAGGCGGTCACCACCCCGGGCGAGTTCGCCCCGTGGATCGATCCGCCGGCCCGCGGCATCGACGGCCAGCCCCTCGAGTTCGAGTACGTGAAGTTCTGCCGCCACGGCGCCTGATCCGCCGCCCGCCGTCGACCCCCTGCCTGCGGCCTGGGGCCCGCTGCGCCAGCCGCGGCCCCCCGCGGGCCCGGGGGGCTTGCAAAGCCCTGCCCCCTCCCCTAGCTTCCGCCGGATTGTCCACCAACCCCTGCGAGGCGCCATGAAGGCCGGCATTGTCGGGCTGCCCAACGTTGGCAAGTCGACCCTGTTCAACGCCCTGACCGCGGCGGGCGCTGAGAGCGCCAACTACCCCTTCTGCACCATCGAGCCCAACGTGGGCATCGTGCCCGTGCCCGACCCGCGCCTGGAGCGGATCCACGCGCACGTCAAGACGCAGAAGGTGCTGCCGGCCACCGTCGAGATCGTCGACATCGCGGGCCTGGTGCGGGGCGCGAGCCGGGGCGAGGGGCTGGGCAACCAGTTCCTGGGCCACATCCGCAACGTGGACGCTGTGCTGCACGTGGTGCGCTGCTTCGACGACGACGACATCACCCACGTCGATGGCAGCGTCGATCCCCTGCGGGACATCGACACCATCGACACCGAGCTGGTGTACGCCGATCTCGACAGCATGGAGCGCCAGCTCGACAAGCTGCGCAAGAAGGCCCGGGGCGGCGACAAGGAGAGCATCGCCAAGGTGGCGGTGTTCGAGCCCGCCATGGCCCTGCTCGAGGCAGGCACCCCCATGCGCGCGGGCGACTGGGACGCACAGCAGCAGCGCACGCTGTCGCAGGCCGGCTTCATCACCGTCAAGCCGGTGCTGTACCTGTGCAACGTGGACGAGGACGCGGCCGCCACCGGCAACGCCCACACCGAGGCCGTGGCGGCCCACGCCGCCGCGCAGGGCGCCGGCGCGGTCATCGTGTGCGCGCAGATCGAGGCCGAGGTGTCGGAGCTCGACCCCGCCGATCGCACGGACTTCCTGGCGGACCTGGGCCTGACCGAGCCCGGCCTGCACAAGGTCGCCCGGGGCGTGTACAGCCTGCTCGGCCTGCAGACCTACTTCACCGCCGGCGAGAAGGAGATCCGCGCCTGGACCATCCGCGTCGGCGACACGGGCCCCCAGGCCGCCGGCGTGATCCACAGCGACTTCGAGCGCGGCTTCATCCGCGCCAACGTCTACACGCTGGCCGATCTGGACGCCCACGGCTCCGAGGCCGCCATCAAGGCCGCCGGCAAGCTGCGCAGCGAGGGCAAGGAGTACGTGGTGCGCGACGGCGACATCATGCACTTCCTGTTCAACGTCTGAGCCACAGGCCGCTCGGGCCGCACCTTGAGCCCTGAGGGCCAGGGCATGCTCAGTCTGGGCCGCCCGCCGGGCGCACCGGTGTTGTCCCGCGGCGTTCCGGTTCAGCCCCAGCACGGCATCGACCCGTCGGCCCCGACCTGAGGGGTCGGACTGACCGCCGCGCTCGGTCGCCCGGTGCTATCCTGCACGGCGCCGCCCACCCCGTCGGTGGGCCCATGGACGGAGCGCGCATGATCCACCCCTACGACAACCAGAGCCTGGCCCGCTGGGATCGCGGTGACCTGAAGGTCATGGTCGTGGTGCCCACCAGCGACCGGCCCATCGCCTACTGCGATGGCACCGAAGAGGACGAAGCAGAGCTGCGGGCCATCGCCGAGGCGGAGGGCACGGAGCTGCCCCCAATCAAGCGCAAGGTGCTGAAGACCGGGCGCGAGATCTGGACCGTCGGCGACGCGCCGACCGCTCAACCCGAGGATGAGTGGTAGGGCCCAAGCCGCCGCGTGGAGGGGCTGTCGACGGGGCGGCGGCGCCAACAGCGGGCGCCGCACAAGACGTGGCCGCCGAGTTCCACTAGGGTCAGCCCACCGCGCAGCGAGCCGGGCGCTCGCAAGCCCGCTGCCCACCGCAGCGAGGTGCGCGATGTCTCCCATCCGGGTGCGCTATCAGACCGTCGAGTTCGGCGACACCGACATCCACCTGCGCACCCTGCGCGATGTGCAGGAGTTCTCGGACGATGACGGCGCGGCCGAGGCGCTGGGCATCTCGTCGGCGACCTGGCCGCTGTTTGGCGTCGTGTGGGGGGCCGGGCACGCCCTGGCCCACCTGATGACCGACTTTGTGCTGCGCGAGCGGCGCATCCTCGAGGTGGGCTGCGGCATTGGGCTCGCCAGTCTGGTGCTCAACGACCGCCGCGCGGACATCACCGCCACCGACCGGCACCCCGAGGCGGGGCCCTTCCTCGCCCGGAACGTGGCGCTCAACGGCGGGCCGAAGATCCCGTTTACCCGCGCCGGGTGGGCCGATCTGGCGGGCGGGCCAGGTGCGGCGCTGGGCCGCTTCGATCTCATCATCGGCAGCGATGTGCTGTACGAGGCCCACCACGCGGCCGATCTGGCCGCCTTCATCGAGCGGCACGCCAACCCGGTCTGCGAGGTGCTGCTGGTGGATCCCGGCCGGGGGCACCAGGGGCGCTTCAAGCGGCGCATGGAGGCGCTGGGCTACGTCGCCACCCAGGGGCCCATCGCGGATCTGCCCCCCTTCGAGGCGCCCTTCGCCGGGCGCTGGCTGCGCTATGTGCGCGCGGCGCCGCTCGCGGCCTGAGGGGCACGGGGTGGCGCTCGCTTACCCACCTACTTCATTAAGCGCTTAGGCAACCCTGCCGGAGGTCGCCGGTCGTGTCCGGCTCAGTCGCGGGCCAGGCCCACCCGGTAGGTGCTCTGCACCACCCCCGAGGGGAAGGCCCGGGTCTGCGTGTGCGCCAGGTGCACGTCGGCGGGGAGCGCGCCAAACAGGCGCCTGCCCTGGCCGATGAGCCGCGGCAGGCGGGTGACACAGAGGGTGTCGAGGCAGCCCTGCGCCAAGAAGGTCTGCAGGGTCTGGCCGCCGTCGATCCAGGTGTCCGTCAGGCCCTGCGCGCCCAGGTGCGCCAGCAGGTCCGCCGGCGCCAGCGCCGAGGCCTCGACGCCGTGAGCGCGGAGATCCGCGGGCAGGTCCGCCGTGGTGAGCTCGCGGCTCCAGATGACCGCGCGCAGGCCCTGGTAGGGCCAGTCGACGCCGAAGCCCAGGACCTGCTCGTAGGTGCGCCGGCCCAGCACCAGGCTGTCGATGCTGGCTCGGAAGGCGGCGTAGCCGTAGTCGTCGCCCTGCGCGTCATGCTCGAGCCAGTCGATGCGGTCGTCGGGGCGGGCGATGAAGCCATCCACCGTGCTGGCGATGTAGGCGTGGGCGCGGGCGCGTCGGGCCATGGGGCACCTCGGGGGCAGTGGATGGGCTGGGCTCAGCCGATGAAGCGGAGGGTGGCGTGGCAGAAGGCCTGCTCACTGCCCCAGGGGGTCTGGTGGCGGGCGTGGACCTCGGTGCGCAGGGCGAAGGCTGGCCCCAGCGCCGCCTGCAGCCTGGCGGCGTCGTAGCGCTCGACCGGGAGGCCGCTGCACCTCAGCGGGCCGTCCAGGGCGAAGGTGGCCAGCACGACGTGGCCTCCCGGGCGCAGGGCGTGGGCGATCTGGGCGACGTAGCGCGCCCGATCGGCAGCCTCGGTGAGGAAGTGGAACACCGCGCGGTCGTGCCACACGTCGAAGGCGGCGGCGGGCAGGGCCACGGTGGTGACGTCCCCCACGTACCACTCCACGTCGGCAGCGCGATCCCCCAGCGCGCCCTGCGCGTGGGCCAGCGCCGCGGCCGACAGGTCCAGCGCGCCGGGGCGGGCGTAGCCGCGATCCAGCAGGTCGCGGCACAGGGTCGAGGCCCCCGCCCCCACGTCGAGGATCCGCGGCGTCGGCGGGGGGGCCGCGGCCTCGATCTGCGCGAGGGCCTGGGTGAGGTGGGGCGTGTACCAGCTGACGGCGTCCGGGGCCTTGTGCTGGTAGACGGCCTGCCAGTGCTCCGTGCGGTCGGTCATGGGCGGCGCTCCTGCGGCGAGCGGTCACCGCCTCGGGCGGCCTCGCACGCCCCGACACCGTGGGTCAGGCCGGCGGCGAGGTCAACCGCCCGTGCCGCGGTTGCATGTCGCCGCGCCGGGCGGCATGGTGCCGCCGCTCCGGATCCCGGGATACACAGCCACAGGGGGCCCCATGAACGACGAACTGCGCACCCGCGCGAACAGCGCCTGCGAGCTCTGCGGCGGCAGCGATGACCTGACGGCCTTCGCCGTCGCCCCCCACGCGGAGGCCACGGCCGAGCACGGGGTGGTGGTGTGCGCCACCTGCCGCCCACAGCTCGACGGGGACGCCCCCCTCGACAGCCCGCACTGGCGCTGCCTGCAGGGCGCCATCTGGAGCGAGGTGCCCGCCGTGCAGGTGGTGGCCTGGCGGCTGCTGGTGCAGCTCAAGGCCGAGGGCTGGGCCAACGAGCTGCTCGATCAGGTGTGGCTGGCGGACGAGGTGAAGGCGTGGGCGGAGGCAGGCCTGCCCGCCGCCGCCGATGACGACGCGGGGGCCCCCACGCTGGACAGCAACGGCGCGCCCCTGGCGGACGGCGACTCGGTGAGCCTCATCAAGAGCCTGGACGTGAAGGGCACGAGCTTCGTGGCCAAGCGCGGGACCACCGTGCGCAACATCCGCCTGACCGGCGATCCGGAGCACATCCAGGGCAAGGTCAACGGCGTGACCATCTACCTGAAGACCTGCTTCCTGAAGAAGGTGGTCTGAGCCCGCGGCGCCCTGGGGCCCAGGGCCGGCCGTCAGTCCAGCAGCCCCTCGTCGTCGTAGACGGCCACCGCGGCGCCCACGATCGGGGCGGGCGCGATGACGTGCGCCACGCGCTGGATCAGCACGCCCGTGGCTTGGACCAGCAGCGACGGCTGGTACGGATCGGTGCCAAACAGCGCCCCCCAGGCCTGGTGCAGGGCCGCAGCGTCCGTCCGCAGGGTCAGCGGGACGGGGGCGGTCGTCGGCGGCGCGTCCCCCACCCGATCCGGCAGCGCCCCCCTCAGCGCTGCGTGTAGCCGCTCGGCCGAGAACGCCGGCACCTCGCCCAGCGAGGCGACCAGGCTGCCCAGCAGCTGCTCGGGCTCCAGCCGCCGGTCATCCCCCCCGCAGGTCAGCAGGTAGGTGAGGTCCAAGGCCTGCGCCGGCATGGAGGTCTCGCGGATCGTGCCGTCCGGCCGGCGGCTCGGCAGGGCCTGGCTGCGCAGCGCCTCGTTGGGCACGGCCTGGTACAGGCAAAGGCGGATCCCCGCCGCGTTGGACGGCCGGGGGCCGGCTCTGCCGTAGGTCGCGCGGGCGCCAGGCAGCACCTGCACTGCCTCTTCGCAGAGCGAACGGAGGGCGGCTGAGACAGCGGCGATGGCCAGGTGCGTACTCATGGTGGGCCTCCCCCGCGGCGGTGATTGGGCCACGGTCGGGGGCAGCATGGCGCTCGGGCCGTGGGTTGACCAGCACAGCCGAGGGGGCGGGCCCGATTCACGGGCGCGGTCCCCCCGGCCGAGGGCCCGTGAGGGCGGCGCGGATCAGGCCTGGAGCGCCTCGGCGGCGGCCGCCACCCCGTCACCGGTGGGCGAGAAGCCCTCGGCGCGCAGGGCGTCGCCCAGGGCCGCGAGGCACAGGGTCACGTTGCGGGGCGTGCTGGCCGCGCCCATGAGGCCGATGCGCCAGGCCTTGCCGGCGAACTTGCCGAGGCCGCCGCCGATCTCCAGGCCGTACTGCTGGATGAGCCGCCCGCGCACGGCCTTGTCGTCGACGCCGTCGGGGATGCCCACCAGGGTCAGGGGCGCGAGGCGCTCCGCCGGCGGCACGGGCAGCGACAGCCCCATGGCCTCGAGCCCCGCGCTGAGCGCCGCCGCGTGGCGGGCGTGCCGCACGATCCGGGCCTCCAGGCCCTCGTCGAGGGCCAGCCGCAGGGCCTCGTGCAGGGCGTAGTTCATGTTCACGGGCGCCGTGTGGTGGTAGGCCCGCGCGCCGCCCCAGTAGTTGGCGATGAGGTTGAGGTCCAGGTACCAGCTCTGCACCGGGTGGCTGCGCGTGGTCAGCACCTTCACGGCCCGGTCCGACAGGCTGATGGGCGCCAGCCCCGGCGGGCACGACAGGCACTTCTGGCTGCCGCTGTAGGCCGCGTCGACGCCATGGGCGTCCAGGTCGATGCGCACGCCGCCGAGCGAGGTCACGCAGTCGGTGAGCAGCAGCGCGCCGCAGGCGTCGGCGATGGCCCGCATGGGGGCGAGATCCTGCAGCACGCCGGTGCTGGTCTCGGCGTGCACCACGGCCATGACCTTGAAGGGCCCGTGGGCCTTGGCGGCCGCCATCAAGTCGTCGGGATCCAGCGCGCGACCCCACGGGGCCTCGACGGTGACCACCTCTGCGCCGCAGCGGCGCGCGACCTCGGCCATGCGCCCGCCGAACACGCCGTGCACGCCGATCAGGGCCTTGTCGCCCGGCTCCAGCAGGTTGACGAACAGGGTCTCCATGCCCGCCGAGCCGGTGCCGCTCATGGGCATGGTCATGTCGTTGGTGGTGCCGAAGAGCGGGCGCAGCATGGCGCGCACCTCGTCCATCACCTGCAGGAACATGGGATCCAGGTGGCCCACGGTGGGGCTGCCCAGGGCGCGCAGCACCGACGGCGCGACGTCCGAGGGGCCAGGCCCGAGCAGCACGCGGGCGGGCGGGTTGACGGGCTGGAAGGCGTTGGGCATGGGGTGACCTCCGCGTAGGGTCCGCTGTTGGCGGCGAGATCCTACCACGTTGCGCTTTCGCCGGCCGGGCAACCGCGGCCTGCACAGCGGAAGGGTCGCCGTGTCTGCCCCGCTGACGACCGCCCGGGTCTGGGCCCTGGCCTGGCCCATCATCCTGAGCGGGCTGTCGGTGCCGCTGCTCGGCGCCGTGGACACCGCGGTGATGGGGCACCTGCCGGATCCCGGCTGGCTGGGGGCGGTGGCCATCGGCGCGCTGGTGTTCGACTTCGTGTACTGGGGCTTCGGCTTCCTGCGCATGGGCACGACGGGCTTCACCGCCCACGCGCGGGGCCGCCAGGACCCCGTGGAGGTGCGGCGCGCGCTCGCGCGGCCCCTGCTGCTCGCCGCCGCGCTGGGGGCGGTGATCCTGGCGCTGCAGGGGCCCATCGAGGCGGTGGCGTTCACGCTGGTGGACGCGGGCGAGGCCCTGAGCCCCCGGGCGCGGGGCTACTTCCAGGTGCGCATCTGGGCGGCGCCCGCGGTGCTCGCCAACTACGTCATCCTGGGCTGGCTGCTGGGCGTGCAGCGCCCCCGCGCGGCGCTGGTGGTGCAGGTGGTGACCAACGCCGTCAACGTGGGCCTGGACCTGTGGTTCGTGCAGCGGCTCGGCTGGGCGGCGGACGGCGTCGCGGCGGCCACCGCCATCGCCCAGGGGGTCGGGCTCGTCGTCGGGGGCCTGCAGGTCAGGCGGGTGCTGCGCGGCGAGCCGGCCCCATGGGGGGGGGCTCGCACCAACGCGTCGAGAGTCTCCAGCCCTGGTTGTCGAATCGAATCGGAGCGCGGCTGCTCGGTCCGAGGGCGCTGGTTCCGCCAATGGACTCGCCTCGTCCCCCGTCATCACCGGCATCCGGATATCCATCAAAACCAGATCGGGAAAAACCTCTCTCATCTTTTCGAGCGCCTCAGCTCCATCTTCGGCGAAATACACTTCGTGATGAGTGTCCTCTAAAAAACTACCTAACAATTCTCTATTATAGGGATTGTCATCCACTACTAAAACTTTTGACTGAGGCAAATCGTTAAAATCTTTAGCTATAGAATCGACATCCTGCGGCAATGCGTGTTCTTCGCATATCTCCACTTCCGGTATACTTACCGTGAAGACGGA